>CALPOS020000068.1 GCA_943325255.2 Sphingobacterium thalpophilum | reverse complement strand
TTTTATTTCTTTTTTGATGAGGGACAAAATACATAACCCAAACCCAACTCCGAAAAATCTGCTTGTCCCAGGTTGGCATTAATAAAAGCACCGATAAATAAATTGTGTGTAGGCGCTTTGTTATTGTCGAAGGCATAATACTTCAACCCCAAACGAGAGGAAATCAAATGCTTGACATTGTAGTACCAATTGAGTTCCCCTAACTGATAAGAACCATCGTAAATAATTTCTCCTTGATTCAATTTCCAATCAACTTTGTAAAATGGTTTATAGAAATTGAGTCCAATTTGCATCTCAAGACCAACGTGACTTAACAGCACCTCGCCATCGGCAAATACGCCAAAACTTGATGCTTTTAGAATTGGATTTTTCTTTAGGTCGGGATACATGTCATTGATCAACTCGCCTTCCTTTTGAATGTGATTGTAGTAACTTTCATAAAAACGATAATACATGCCAACACCGTATTTAAAGGTCTTGTTTTTAATTCTACCTAAAGAAGCACTAACCGTATACACCTCGCGTTTGTGATCATCATACTTGGTCAGCACATTTTGTCCCAATCCAAATCGGTAACAATAGTAGGTTTGTAAACTTGAATTTTCATTAACTTTTGACCCGTCAAGATTCAAATTGGCTACTTCATTTTTATTAAAGTTGAACTCTGCGTTAAGTCCAAGTAAAAAAGTATTCAAACCATAGTTTGGTAATCGCACATGTCCATTGGAGTTATGGTAATAACCCAACACAAATTGACTTTTTCCGTTTTTGAATCGCAAAAAATCATAGCGAATGTTAGAACGAAATGCCCAAGTAATATGCGTCGAAATGGCTTGATTCGTCACATTCGATTCGAGATCGTAGATCACATCGAAATAGGAAGCGCCAATACCAATATTCGCATCAAATCGGTTGCTCCATTTTCTAAAAATAGGAAAATCTAAGAACGGTATGACTGATATTGCGCTGCCGATTTTTTCTTTATTACCAAAATCACTGTAGGAAACTGAAATCCCCGTTCGTGGAAAATTGAGTTGCCGCGCCCATTCCAAATCATTGCGATTATTGGTCCTCCCAAAAGCAACTTCTATTCCTTGAAAAGGCTTGGTTTCCGGGAAATAAGTATTAGCAGGCGACGTTCGTCCAAAATCGTATTGAAAGGATACGAAAGAATAATTAGAAGCAGTAGTAGCGGATTCCTGGGCCAAGCAGAATACGGTTGAAAATAATAAAACGAAAAGAAAACCGGTCACTTTATTCATGCAAAAACAAATCAAAAAACGTCAATCAAAAATTGACTTGGTCCGTTGTAAATATATGCAAATCAAAACAATTAAAATCAGTAATAAAAATTGAGAAAGGAGTTAAATAAACCTAAAGTAAGGCGTCAAGATTTTTCATAACTTATATTTAACAATATACCATGTAACAAATACTACTTTTGCATCTCTTACGGCACGAATACAAACCTTTATCAATTTTATGATTACAAAAGCCATTTCGTACTTTACCATTCTTTCTTTGTTATTTCTTAACGCTGTTGTCGCTCAAGTCAAAGGCAACGTACCTTCTAAACAAAAATTTACTTTAAGCGGAACCATTACTGATACTAAAAGCAATGAAACTGTAATCGGCGTTAATGTATACTTCGCTGAATTGAAAACAGGGACAACGACCAACGAATACGGTTTCTACTCGATTACCATTCCAAACGGAACATATTCAGTTCAGTTCAGCGCAATCGGATTTGAAACCACTGAAGTGCAAATTGTGCTCGACAAAAACATCAAAAACAATTTCAAACTCACCGCTTCAGAAGAACAATTAAAAGAAGTGGTCATCACCGATAATCGAAAAGCAACGAATATCCGAAAAGCAGAAATGAGTGTCAACAAACTGTCGGCAGCGACCATAAAAAAGATGCCCGTTGTTTTGGGTGAAGTGGATATTCTGAAATCGATATTACTGCTGCCTGGAGTCACCAATGCTGGCGAAGGCGCGTCTGGGTTTAATGTTCGTGGTGGCGGTGCAGATCAAAACTTAATCCTACTCGACGAAGCCAATATATTCAACTCTTCTCATGTTTTTGGGTTCTTTTCGGTTTTCAATCCCGACGCAGTAAAAGATTTGAAACTATACAAAGGAGGCATTCCCGCGCGCTATGGCGGTCGCGCTTCTTCGGTATTAGACATTTATCAAAAAGACGGAAACAGCAATAATTTTCATGCGAGCGGCGGTATTGGACTCATCACGAGTCGATTGTTATTAGAAGGCCCAATCGTCAAAGACAAAGGTTCGTTTCTTGTCGGAGGTCGCGGTTCTTACGCGCATTTGTTTTTAAAATTAAACGAAGAACAAAAAGACAATACGGCTTATTTCTATGATTTGAATACCAAACTAAGCTACAAACTCAATCCAAATAACAATTTGTATTTGTCGGGTTATTTTGGTCGTGATGTGTTTAGCATTCAAAAGAGCTTTACCAATACCTATGGCAATTCGACTTTGAATCTGAGATGGAATCATTTGTTTTCAGACAAATTATTCTCAAATCTTTCGTTGATTTATAGCGATTACTACTACGGTTTAGCGCTTGATTTCATAGGTTTCACTTGGGATTCTGGAATCAAAAACTACAACATAAAGTACGATTTCAAGAATTATATCAGCGATAATTTTAAACTGAATTATGGTGTCAATGCCATCTACTACGATTTTAATCCAGGAACGATACGCCCATTTGGTGCTGATTCAGGAATCAATTACAAACAACTAGAAAAGAAAAAAGCATTAGAACCTGCCTTTTATATTGATGCGGAACAAAACTTATCCAAGAAAATTTCTGTTTCTTACGGGATGCGATACAGTTTGTTTTACCGCATGGGACAATCGACGATCAACAATTATGAAAACAATCAAGCGGTAGTATTCAATCAAGAACAACAAATTTACGAGTCAGCAACACCAATCAGTACTAGTTATTATGGAAAAAACAAAACCATAGCCGACTTTTCAAACTTTGAACCACGAGCCTCGATTGCTTATCAACTCAACGACAATCAATCGGTGAAAGCGAGTTACAATCGAATGGTGCAGTATCTTCAGTTAATCTCCAATACCTCATCACCGACTCCATTAGATGTGTGGACACCAAGCGACTCGTTTATCAAACCCCAAATCGCCGATCAAGTAGCTCTTGGATATTTCAGAAATTTCAAAGACGATGAGTATTCCCTTGAAGTAGAATCGTTTTATAAAACCATCAAAAACCGGCTTGATTATATTGATGGAGCCAACCTGATTGCCAACGAAGCGATCGAACAAGTCATCCTCAACGGAAGAATGCGTTCCTATGGATTGGAAGTCATGTTTCGAAAAAACGAAGGTAAATTGACAGGTTGGATTTCATACACATTATCCAAATCCCAACAACAAACACCCGGCAGAAATGCGTCAGAAACCGGAATCAATAACGGAGAATGGTACAATTCGCTCTACGATAAGACCCATAATCTCGCGGTAACAAGTGCGTACACCTTAACTAAAAAATGGAGCTTTGGCGCTAATTTCGCCCTGCAAACTGGACAACCGGTTACTTATCCAAATGGTCAATACCAATATCAAGACATCACTGTTCCGAGTTACGGATTGCGAAACGAAAACCGACTGCCGACGTATCATCACTTAGATATTTCCGCCACGTTAACGCCAAGAAAAAACGCGAATAGAAACTGGAAAGGCGAATGGGTTTTTAGTATTTATAACGTCTATAACAGAAGAAATGCAGCATCCATCAACTTCCGTCAAAATGCCGATACGGGCGTCAATGAAGCGGTAAAAACTTCCATATTCGGAATGGTTCCCGCGGTGAGTTATAACTTCAAATTTTAATCTTATGAAATCGCAAAAAGCAACAAGTTTGAGTCAACTTACCCCAATTAGTAATAAAGCGATAGCAATGGTGACCGCTAAAAAATCAAAATTTACAAAAATGAAAACTATATTTTATTTTTCGGCTATCATCTTTTCGTTGTTTTTAACAAGCTGCGAAGAAGTAGTCAACGTCGACTTAGACACAGCCGCGCCACGATTGGTCGTTGATGCCTCCATCAATTGGGAACAAGGAACCGATGGTGCAGAGCAAAAAATTAAATTAACCACCACCACAAGTTATTATAGTTCATCAGTCCCGATGGTTAGTGGCGCAACAGTTTTTGTAGAAAACAGCAACAATATCATCTTCAATTTTATTGAAGTCCCAAACACAGGGGAATATGTTTGCTCGAATTTTGTTCCGCAACTCAACGAAATATATACGTTAACAGTGATTAGCAATGGACAAACGTACACGGCAACTGAGTCATTAAGATCCGTGGCTTCCATTCAAGAAATTGTTCAAGATAATGAAGGTGGAATTACAGGCGATCAAATTGAAATCAAAACTTTCTTCAATGATCCGAATGGAGAAGACAATTTTTATATGTTCAAATACAAATATTCCAACAAAAGCAAATTGGATTATCAGGTTAGTGACGATAAGTTCTTCCAGGGAAACTCCTTTTTCAGTCTCTCTAATAACGAAGATCTTAGCGCCGGAGACCAAGTAGATGTTACGCATTACGGAATTTCACGGAGCTATTACAATTACATGAATATACTTTTGAGTGTCGCAGGAAATACGGGCGGAAGTCCATTTCAATCCCCACCAGCAACCGTTCGAGGAAATATTATCAATACAACCAATTTTGATAACTACGCCTTGGGCTACTTCCGATTGAGCGAAACAGATTCAGCCAGTTACATTATAGAATAAGAAGCAATTCCAGCTGTTCCTTACAAAAAAACCGCGTCTTGCTCACATCGGTAAAGTCTGGCAAAAGCTTCCGCTGGTCGCTTCGCCATACCAACCAAAGTAAATGCAAGACGCGGTTTTGTTTTCCAGTGCCATCTGGGCTAGTCAATGAATAATTAATAATGAATAATTAATAATTTGTCTACATTTACTCCTATTTCATTGTTAATTATTCAATATTAATTATTCATTAAAAAATGTCTTCCCACCACATCGTACGCGACGACCAAGAACCAGCACTCATCATTGCTAATGGCGCCGCTTGTCATGAAGAACTATTGGGTCAGTTACTCGAGTGGCAACCTTTGGTTATTGTGCTCGATTCCGCCATCGAAAGAGTCATCAATTTGAATATTAAAGTCGATGTCGTATTGGGTGATTTCGATCGTGGCTTCAACCCAGAAGAAATTACAGCTTCGCAATTTCCCATCGAGATTATCCACAAACCAGATCAAAACAAAACTGATCTCGAAAAAGCCTTTGATTATTTAATTGAACGGAAAATTCCCGCGGTCAACGTGGTTTGGGCAACGGGTCGAAGAGCCGATCATACCATAACAAACCTTACAAATATTGTCAGCTACAGAAATCTTTTGAAAATTGTTATTCACGACGACCACTCCAAAATATATCTTTTGCCGCAAAAATTCCAGAAATGGTATCCGGCAAAAACGAATATTTCTTTGATTCCGATTGGTATCGTCAACGGAATTACCACAAAAAACTTGCTATATCCACTCAACGACGAATCGCTCACGATGGGCTATCGAACCGGAAGCAGTAATGCGGTACTTGAAGATGGGTTAGTGACTATTAATCACACAACTGGCGACCTACTTTTAATGGAATGCGTCGACTAAATAGTCACAATAACTCCCATTTTTTTAAAGCTTACTCTTTAACAATAATAATCGTAGCTTTAAAACCTGTACCTAAATTCCATTGGTTCGAAGAAACCAGGGAACCTTTGTCGTCGAAGATCATAAATTGTGCAGTATTCGGACCAGAGAAACCCTGATTCAAAGCTTCAAAATCCACTTTGTTAAATCCGGGTTCTAGTCCAAGTTCGATGCGTTGGTAATCGCTATCTAAATAAACCCGTTCAATCATTACTTTGTCATTGACCCATACGCGAATTTCATCACCATCCACTTCACCAAAATCCCGACAGCTAATTTTGACAAACGCAGATTTGGTTTTGAAATCTCCGAGGTACTGATTCTTACGAAATACTTTGGAGTCAAATCCACCCTCAGGTTGATTGAGTTTCTCCACGACCAAATCTCCTGGATTCTTGAACTTATTGTCAACGGCAAACTGCATCTTCTGAGTTTCAATAGTAGAGGAAGACATTGGTTTTGGTGTCGAACCCGGCGTATATAAAGAAGGTGTGTTTGATTTCGGAAGACTAAAACCACTGCCTTTCGGTGGAATGGTATTGGTAGGATTCAAAAATTCACTCTGCGACGAAACAATATCGACGAAAAAAAAAGTGAATACTAGCAATAAGAAATATTTGGGATGAATCATAGTAATCTTTGAAATACAAAATCTGACGATCTGCGCGTAAAATTATGGCTTTTAAGTGCAAACCAAATCTTTTTATCATTTTTTTATCATAAAACGATTGCATACTTTTACCTCCCGACTTACGTTATCCAAGCAAAATTACACACCATGACCAACCCATCCATCGACATCAAAAACATTGAAATACTTTCCAACAATTGGTACACGTTGCGAAAAATAACGTACAATTATCAGAAAAAAGACAACACTTGGGAAACGCAAATCCGTGAAGCCTGCGACCGGGGCAATGGTGCCGTAATCTTTCTTTACAACAAAACAACAAAAAACGTAATTCTGACCCGTCAATTTCGCATGCCAACCTTTATGAACGGCAATGAAACAGGGATGATGATTGAAGCCTGTGCTGGACTTTTAGACGAAAACAACGCGGAAGATTGCATCCGAAAAGAAACGGAAGAAGAAACTGGCTATTCTGTCAAAGATGTGCAGAAAATTTTTGAAGTGTATATGTCGCCTGGGTCTGTGACGGAGATTCTATATTTCTTTGTTGGTGAATATTCAATTGAGATGAAAATTAACGAAGGCGGCGGTGCGGCGGATGAACAAGAAAATATCGAAGTGCTCGAACTGTCATTTGAAAATGCCTATAACATGATTGCTTCGGGCGAGATTAAGGACGCCAAAACCATTATGCTGTTGCAGTACGCAAAAATCAATAATTTAATCGACTAAGACGCCATTTGGAATTGCTATCTTTGCCGCCACTTCTTGCACATGAAAACAAAAACCAATTCCGAAAAAACCAATTTACATCCGCGAAATTTACATCGGTTTGGTTATGATTTTCCAGTTTTAATTGACGTTTGTCTTGAATTAGAACCTTTTGTTTTTGTCAATCAATACAATACACAAACAATTGATTTTAGTGATGCGGATGCAGTCAAAACGCTCAATAGAGCACTATTAAAAAAGTACTACGGCGTTGAACATTGGGATATTCCAAATCAGTATTTATGTCCACCGATTCCAAGTCGTGTCGATTATATTCATCATATTGCTGATCTACTAGCATCCAATAATAATGGTGAAATTCCAACTGGAGAAAATGTTCAAGGACTTGATATCGGTATCGGCGCCAACGCGATTTATCCATTGCTCGGCAATGCCTGCTATGGTTGGAGTTTTGTGGGAACTGACACGGATGAAACTGCGTTGCAAAACTGCAAAAAAATCTTTGCTGCGAATAAACAATTGGTCGACTATATGAGTTTGCAATTACAAATCGAGCCTCGTTTCCTTTTCAAAAATATTATTACTGCTGAAGACCGTTTTGCGTTTACAATTTGTAATCCGCCTTTTCACTCCTCTGAAGCGGAAGCGAATAAAGCCAATCTCCGAAAAATCAATTCCCTACAAAATACCAAATCTAAAGCGCCTCAATTAAACTTTGGTGGCCAAAACGCAGAGTTGTGGTGTGAAGGCGGTGAATTGCGATTCATCACGCAGATGATTTTTGAAAGTGTCAAATATGCCAAACAAGTCCTGTGGTTTTCAACTTTGGTGTCGAAAAAAGACCATCTTTCGAGTCTTTATAAAACGCTGAATAAAGTCAACGCCGCGGAAATTAAGACCATCGAAATGATTCATGGACAAAAAACCAGTCGCATCGTCGCATGGACATTCGTGACAGAATCACAAAAACGAGATTGGAAATATTAAGATTTATCACAAATTCGTACATTAAAGAAATCAATAAGAAAATCTGCGAATCTGCGGTTAAAATCTATAAAACAATACACTAACTTTGTAACTTACTAACTCAGAACCTCAGCAACTCAGTAACTCAGTAACTCCAAAATGAATTTCCAAGTCATCTCCGATTATCAACCCAAAGGCGATCAACCGCAAGCCATTGAAAAATTGACGCAAGGCATTCTCGAAGACGAAAGATACCAAACGCTGTTGGGTGTTACGGGATCCGGAAAGACTTTTACCGTTGCCAATGTGATTCAAGAAGTGCAACGTCCAACTTTGGTTTTAGCACATAATAAAACCCTAGCAGCGCAATTGTATTCGGAGTTCAAGCAGTTTTTTCCAAACAATGCCGTCGAATATTTCGTTTCTTATTACGACTATTACCAACCCGAAGCATTTATGCCGGTAACTGGTGTTTTCATCGAGAAAGATTTATCTATCAATGAAGAATTAGAAAAAATGCGAATGTCGACCGTTTCGTCTTTGCTTTCGGGACGACGCGATATCATTGTGATTTCTTCTGTTTCGTGCTTATATGGAATCGGAAATCCGGTGGAGTTTCAAAAGAATGTCATCCCAATTGAAAAAGGGCAAATTATATCTCGAACAAAACTTTTGCATCAGTTTGTTCAAAGTTTGTATTCGCGAACAGAAGCGGATTTTACGCCCGGAAGTTTCCGAATCAAAGGCGATACAGTAGAAATTTATCCGAGTTATGCGGACGATGCCTTTCGAATTCACTTCTTTGGGGATGAAATTGAAGAAATAGAACGCTTTGATATCAAGAATGCACAAGTCATCGAAAAGTTTGAAAAGCTGACGATTTATCCTGCGAATATGTTTGTGACTTCACCCGACGTATTGCAAAATGCGATTTGGGAAATCCAACAAGATTTGGTGAAGCAAGTCGATTATTTCAAAGAAATCGGCAAACATCTCGAAGCGAAACGTTTGGAGGAACGCACCAACTTCGACTTAGAAATGATTCGGGAATTGGGCTACTGCTCCGGGATTGAAAATTACTCTCGATATCTAGACGGACGACAAGCAGGCACACGTCCTTTCTGCTTACTCGATTATTTTCCCAAAGATTATTTGATGGTCGTGGATGAAAGTCACGTGACGATTTCACAAGTTCATGCCATGTATGGCGGCGACCGAAGTCGAAAGGAAAACTTAGTCGAATATGGTTTTCGATTGCCCGCTGCCATGGACAATCGCCCGCTGAAATTCGAAGAATTCGAAGCAATGCAAAACCAAGTGATTTATGTTTCTGCGACTCCGGCGGATTATGAATTGCAGAAATGCGATGGAATCTATGTAGAACAAGTTATTCGTCCCACAGGATTGCTCGATCCCATTATTGAAATTCGTCCGAGTTTGAATCAGATTGATGATTTAATT
>CALPOS020000067.1 GCA_943325255.2 Sphingobacterium thalpophilum | reverse complement strand
GCAAGACCGATCCAGCTACCAATTTCAATCATATCTGGAAGGATACGATGCGTGCATCCGCCTAGTTTTTCTACACCTTCAATCGTAAGTAAATTAGAACCGACTCCGGTGATATTAGCGCCCATCGAATTCAACATCTTACACAACTGCTGCAAATAAGGTTCACACGCGGCATTGTATACCGTTGTTCTTCCTTTGGCCAAAACGGCTGCCATGACGATATTGGCAGTTCCTGTGACAGACGCTTCGTCCAATAGCATATCCGTTCCAATTAGACCATCTTGAGCTTCTACGCCGTAAAAATGATCTTCACGATTGTACCTAAATTTTGCACCTAGATTGATAAATCCTTCAAAATGGGTGTCTAAACGACGACGTCCAATTTTATCACCGCCGGGCTTTGGAATATAACCTTTGCCAAAGCGCGCCAAAAGTGGACCTACAATCATAATGGAACCGCGTAGCGATCCGCCTTCCTTTTTGAACGCTTCGGTTTCTAAATAACCAACATTCACTTCATCAGACTGGAAGGTAATAGAACCCGCGCCATTCTTTTGAATTTTCACTCCGAGATTTCCGAGAAGTGTAATTAATTTATTGACATCAATGATATCAGGAATATTATTGATTGTTACTTTTTCTGGAGTCAATAATACGGCACATAAAATCTGCAATGCTTCGTTTTTTGCTCCTTGTGGTGTAATTTCTCCTTTTAGGCGTATGCCTCCTTCAATTTTAAAAGTTCCCATTTTTTCTACTTAGTTGCTGAGTAGCTAAGTGGCTAAGTGGCTGAGTAAATCTTTCCGAGCAACAAAGACTCAGTAACTCAGGCACTCAGTAACTCAGTAACTCATTTCGGATTATTATTCTTCTTTAGAAAAGGCTTCGCTTTCCCGTTTTTATTCTTATTGTTTTGAATTTTCGGTTGTCCCATAGGAAGGATTTTGTTCGACATCCTTTTGTTGGTTCGCATCAAGTCGGTTGTATTGAGCAACTCCTCCGAACTCTGAATCAAGTTAATTTTTCCGCCAGACAATTCATAAAGATGCTCGAAAATTACGTCGTCCTTCACGGTGTCTTTATTCCAACTCAAATAGGACTTTTTCATGTGATTGGCGATGACCTTTATTAACGCACCTTTCAGTTCGCCCTCTTCCCACTGGTTGGCAACATCAATCATATACTTGATGTTATTACCATAAAAACGATACTTCGGAAAATTTTGCGGATACTGCAATGCGTCAGGCTTGAGCTGCAATACTTCTCGAGATGGAATCGGGAATGGTGAATCCACATCCAATCTAAAATCTGACATAATAAAAATCTGATCCCACAATTTGTGTTGGAAATCAGGAACATCACGCAAATGCGGGTTTAAACTCCCCATCACTTGAATAATATATTTGGCAATTTTGTTTCGTTCTTCACGGTCAGGAATATCCGTTGCCTGATCAATCAATTTTTGCAAATGACGTCCGTATTCCGGAATAATCAGATGCTTTCTTTCGGAATTGTATTCCAAATGATGCACCACATCATTCGCATTTTCTTTGATGTACTTTGAATTCATATTTAAAGCGAAATTATACCTTCTACTGTTGAAACTTCTATATATTTATCGACAATCTCTTGCGCATCTTTCATTAAAACATCAATAGAAATACTCGTAAACTTACCGGTCTTAGATTTTGTAGTTTTGATGACCGCTCCCATGCAATCAAAAGCCTCTTCCACTTTTAAAATTTTTTCTTTGTCGGTCGGAACAATAAATTTGAATAAATATTCTGCAGGCCAAGTATTGCTTAAATCCAGTTCTGCTTTCAATCGCTCGTAGAACTCTTCTGTCTTCTTATCCATTCTAATTCTTAAAAATAAAAGCAAATATACAGTATTGATTTGGGATTTTATTACTTCGCATTTTTAACTTCTGACATTTTTTTTAAATCCCAATTAGATTGAGTAAGTTTGCGCCTTATTGCTAAAAAAATGCAAAAAGAAATTGTAGTGATTATCGGCGGTCCAGGAACTGGAAAAACGACCATTATTGATGGGCTTTTGTCGATGGGCTACTGCTGCTATCCAGAAATTTCTCGCGAAGTAACTATGGAAGCAAAAAAACAAGGCATCGAACAATTGTTTTTAGAAAATCCGCTGCTTTTTAGCGAACTACTTTTAGAAGGACGCAAAAAGCAATATCAAAACGCCATACTCGAATCGCACGACGTTGTTTTTCTCGACCGAGGCATTCCTGATGTTTTAGCTTATATGCATTATATAGGTGACAGTTATCCCGCTTTTTTTGACGCAGCGTGCAAAGAACATCAATACACCAAAATTTTTATTCTTCCGCCTTGGGAAGAAATCTACGTTAGTGATGACGAACGATATGAGAACTACGAACAAGCAAAACTCATATACAGCCACTTAACCGAAACCTATCAAAATTACGGCTATTCACTTATTGAAGTGCCCAAAGCTAGCGTGGAAAACCGGATTGATTTTATTCTAGAAGCAATTTCAAAGTAGAATTTTACAACAGGTTCCGCTCGGACACTATAAATTTACATAAATTTGTATTCGTGTTTAATTTATAATCCTTAAGTCATGTCCGAAGCCATACAAATACTCCAAAAACATTGGAAACACAACGCCTTTAGAGCACCACAAGAAGAAATTATTGATGCTGTCCTGAACGGAAATGATACCGTCGCTTTACTACCAACAGGTGGAGGAAAATCAATTTGCTTTCAAGTACCCGCAATAATGCAAAAAGGAATGGCGCTAGTCATTTCACCCTTGGTTGCTTTAATGAAAGACCAAGTAGCGAATTTACAGAAACTCGATATCAAAGCAATTGCATTAACGGGAGGGATCAGCACCGAAGAAATGATTGACCTACTCGACAATTGTCAATTTGGAAATTACAAATTCTTATACCTCTCGCCAGAACGACTGCAATCAGACTGGATAATGGATCGAATAAAGAATCTACCCATCAATCTCATTGCCATCGACGAAGCCCATTGTGTGTCGCAGTGGGGACATGACTTTCGCCCAGCCTATTTGAAAATATCGGAATTAAAAACGCATTTCCCAAAAATACCTTTTATCGCTTTGACCGCTTCTGCCACACCGCGAGTACAAGAAGATATCATTGCGCTATTGGGATTAGAAAAACCGCTTATTTTTCAAAAATCATTTGCCCGGGAAAATATTGCCTACATGGTTTTTGACGTCGAAGACAAACTTTTTCGAATGTCGCAAATCCTCGAGAAAAATCCAGAACCTTCTATCATCTATGTACGAAATAGAAAATCTTGTTTAGATACGCAACTGCAGTTGCAGCAATTGGGATTTACAGCAACCTATTATCACGGTGGACTTACTTCGAAAGAAAAAGACAAGAACATGAAAATGTGGATCAACGAAGAAGTGCAGGTCATAGTGGCAACCAATGCCTTCGGAATGGGCATCGACAAACCCAACGTGCGAACAGTTATTCACAGTCAACTTCCCGAAAACTTAGAGAATTACTATCAAGAATCTGGACGCGCAGGTCGAAATGGCGAGAAAGCATTTGCCGTAATATTGACAAGTCCTTCCGATATTTTTCAAGCCAAAGATCAATCCGTGCATACACTTCCCGACAAAAAATTCGTGTTGGAAATGTACATTAAACTGTGCAACTACTTTCAAATTGCCTATGGTGAAGGAATAGACGAAAAATTTAGTTTCAATTTGAATGCATTTTGTGTTCGATACGGCTTTCCAACATTAAAAACCTATAATGCTTTACAATTTCTAGACCGGCAGGGAGTTTTGACAATGTCACAAGAATTCTCCGAAAAAATTACGATGCAGTTCGCGATTTCTTCCAAAGAAGTGATGCGCTATATGAGTCTGAATCCATCAGAAGAAGAAGTGATACTGACTATTTTGCGAACCTACCCAGGTATCTATGAAATGGCAATTCCTTTTAATCTTTCACTAATCGCTAAGAAATCAAATCATACGGAAAACGAGGTGAGTCTAATACTTCAGCGGCTAAGCGAAAAAAGTATCATATCCTACACAGCGAAAAACAATGATGCTGTTTTGGTTTTTAATGAAATTAGGGAAGATGAAAAAACCATCAACAGAATTGCAAAATATTTGGAGCATCAAAATCAATTAAAATCAGCGCAATTGGATTCGGTTCTGCATTATGTAGCCGACAAAACACAATGCAAAAGACAATTGATTCTTTTGTATTTTGGCGAACAAAAATCCATTCCTTGTGAGATTTGTTCTTTTTGTCTATCGAAAAAACAAAGTAAAAAAGAGCTGAAGTCCTTAACACAACAAATCTTAGAACAACTAAAAACTGGCGATTTGACATCGAGAGAAATTGAAAAAAATACACTAATTGAAAAAGACGATGTTATCTTTGTTCTTCAAGCGCTGCTAGAAAATGAATTGGTTCGCTTGCAATCTAACAATACCTATACCCTAACTAAATAATGGAAAAATTACGAATTGTATTTATGGGAACACCCGAGTTCGCCGTTGGAATTTTAGATGCAATCCTAAAGAACAACTACGAAATTGCCGGCGTAATTACTGCAGCAGACAAGCCAGCAGGTCGAGGACAGAAGATTAAATATTCTGCCGTAAAAGAATATGCGCTTGAAAAGAACTTAAAGTTACTGCAGCCGACCAATTTAAAAGACGAGAATTTCTTGGCAGAATTGAAAAGCCTAAATGCAAATCTACAAATTGTGGTTGCCTTTCGAATGCTACCTAAAGTTGTATGGGAAATGCCAAAATTGGGCACTTTTAATCTTCATGCTTCGTTACTTCCAAATTACCGCGGCGCTGCTCCGATCAATTGGGCCATTATCAATGGCGAAACCAGAACTGGAGTTACTACCTTTTTTATCGATGATAAAATTGATACTGGAGCCATAATATTAAGCAATGAACTTGCGATTTCACCCGAAGAAAACGCCGGTAAATTACACGACAGACTCATGAATTTGGGTTGTCAAACGGTTATTGAAACACTAGTATTGATTGAAAGTGGAAAAGCCAACCCTAAGATTCAAAGCGATTCATCTGAATTAAAAACGGCGCTGAAACTAAATAAAGACAATTGTAAGATTGATTGGTCAAAACCAGGAATGCAAATCTATAATCTTATTCGAGGGCTTTCTCCCTATCCTGCGGCATGGTGTATGATTAAGGATGGCGAACAAGAATGGAATGTTAAGATCTATGAAGCGCGATTTCAAAAAGAGCCGCATACATTAGAAATTGGAAAAGTATTGGTGGCAAAGAAAGAATTAAAAATTGCTGCAGCAGACGGATTTATCTTCATTGATACCATTCAATTCCCGGGAAAGAAAAAAATGTCTATTTCTGAATTACTAAATGGCATTCATTTTACCGAAAATGCTAATGCTTATTAGCTTAACGAGCCGTCAATGCTAGAAAAACCCGACAAAACAACTTCCTTTATCAACAAAACGGTCGATTTATCAACAAAATAGCGAAAAACACCTCAAATCTCTTGCGTGGTATGGAATTCCTATTAAATTTGTTTCAATTAAAATAATGTTTAACCAACAATTAATAACTTTTATTATGAACAAATCAGAATTAATCGATGCTATTGCTGCAGACGCAGGAATTACAAAAGCAGCTGCTAAATTGGCTTTAGAATCATTTTTAGGTAATGTAGGTGGTACTTTGAAAAAAGGTGGAAGAGTATCTTTAGTAGGTTTCGGATCTTGGTCAGTTTCTAAAAGAGCTGCTAGAGACGGAAGAAATCCACAAACTGGAAAAACAATAAAAATCGCTGCTAAGAATGTAGTAAAATTCAAAGCTGGTGCAGATTTAGAAGGTTCAGTGAACTAATTAAAATTGCATCAATATAAATTAAAAGTCTCCAAATTGGGGACTTTTTTTTTATTTAAGAGGAAACTTATTTGTTTATTTCAAAATTTTATAGTTAAATTTATTAAAAATTGGGACGCAAATGATATCAGAAAAATTAAAAAAAGGTCAATTGCTTATCGCTGAGCCTTCTATAATTGGAGATTTATCTTTCAATCGTTCTGTCATTTTATTAGCGGACCACAATCAGGATGGATCAGTTGGATTCATTATCAACAAGCCTTTAAAGTACACCATCAACGATTTGGTTCCCGACGTGGAAGCCAATTTCAAGATCTACAATGGTGGGCCAGTCGAACAAGACAATTTATACTTCATACACAATATTCCAGAATTAATTCCAAATAGCGTTGAAATTTCAAGCGGTATTTTTTGGGGAGGCGACTTTGAGTTAACCAAAAATCTCATCAATAACGGTGAAATCAAAAAAGATAATATTCGATTCTTTCTTGGATACACAGGTTGGGAAGCACAACAGTTAGAAAACGAAATGAAATCAAATTCATGGATTCTGACTGAAAACCTATATGAAAACAAGATTATTGGAAAATCAACAACCGATTTTTGGAAGGAAAAAATCCTAGAACTGGGAGGCGAATACATCATCTGGTCGAACGCTCCCGAGAATCCTTTACTTAATTAAGTCCCTGCAATTTTAGTGTTTAATTTCTGAACCATCCTATTTGCTAAGGTCGATACATATTCCTTTTTCCTATATTTTGTAATAGGCTGAATTCCTTGAATTACATTCGTGATAAAAAGTTCATCTGCTTTTTGCAGGTCAAATGGCGAAATTGATTTTTCTATTACTTCAATGCCATCTACTGTTTTGGCAATCGCAAGAATATTTTTCCGCATTATCCCATTGAGGCATCCGTCAGCAATGGGAGGTGTAATAAGCGTACTTCCCATCAACATAAAAATATTTCCTTGCAAAGCTTCAACAACATTCTTTTCTTCATTCAATAATAAACAATTCTCCAAGTCATTTTCTTTCGCAAAAATACTTCCTGTGATATACACCATTTTATTGGTAGTCTTCAACGTGGAAAGTAAATGTTTTGCAATGTGAAAGTCTTTATATAAGTCCACTTCATAGGATACAGTCCTAATGGCATAATCTCTGACTTCCAAAGGGTTCACTTGGATAACAAAACTGATGGCGTTTGTCTCTGGCAAATACAACCCGCCTTCATTTCTGAAAACGGTTATCCGAACTCTAGCAGCATTTTCACAATGATTCGCATTTACAGTAAGTAAAACTTGCGCTTCTAAATACTCCATGGTAAAATTCATCGGAATTTCCATGCGTACAATTCGCATCGTAGCCATCAGCCGAAAGTAATGATCTTCCAAAAAAAGAATCTTGCCATTGCGAATTCTTATTGTTTCAAAAACAGCATCGCCAAATAAGAATCCGCGATTTCCATTTCCTATTATCGCATTGCTTTCTACCAAAGCACCATTACTATTAACCATAAAAAAACCCTAATTAAAATTAGGGCAAAGATAAGTTTATATCAATAAGTTTTATACTGAACCAATAACATGTTTTAAGTCAGAAATCTGATTTTCCCACAATAACTTAGCTTCGTCTAACTCATCATAATAAGCAAAATCAATGACCATCAATGAAACATCTTTTGTAATCTCATCTTCTAAAATCCGCAACTCAAAAAAATAGTCCGTATCTTTCTTATTGTCATCGATCCAACGAAATTTTATCTTCTCACCCGTTTTCTTTGATGATAATCGTGCATTCTCTTCGGAGTCATCCCAGATAAATGTAAAATATTCTCCTCGTGAATTGACGTTGTCCGCAAACCATTCAGACAATCCAGAAGGCGTTGATATATACTGATATAACAACTGTGGAGAGGAATTGATTGGAAATTCTAGCTCGTATCTTGATTTTACTTCCATTATTGTGCACTAATTTTTGGGAAATATATATAATAATACCTCAAAAAAAAAGGAATTTTAAAATAATTTTTTTCTACCGATAAATTTGCAACCTATCATTTAAGTTTTATATTTGCAGCCGCATTCGAGAATGCAAAATACTATTATTGGCGAGGTAGCTCAGTTGGTTAGAGCGCAGGATTCATAACCCTGAGGTCACGGGTTCAACTCCCGTCCTCGCTACGGAAGTAACTTACTTAATTTAAGCGGTTTAGTGTACACTAAACCGCTTTTTTTATGTCTAGTATTTTACTACTTTTACAAAAAGTACACCAAACAGTACACCAAACAAGACAGATTTTGCCCGAAAAAACCTTTTCTAAACCCAGAATTTACACCGGTGGTGTGGATATCACACTATGGAATGAGCTCTCAAAAAATGAGCAGACGATTGCTTTATCTAAAGATTGGTATATCTATTATAAGTTTATTGATGACGCAACGGGAAAACTCAAACGAATGCCAAACATAAAAGGTGGCTGTAATAGATTTAAAACTAAAAAAGAAAGAATAAAAATACTCACTCATTTGAGAGATGCACTAGAATTTCTTTTAGAGAAAGGGCTAAACCCCTATTTAGACCCTGATTTGTCCCAAGTCGAGCTGGAGCAATCAAGTTCAAGTAATATCGAAACAGCTATTATGGTGTCCTCACCAAATAGCCAAGAAAATTCAATAACTCCTGAGCCAATAAAAACCGAACCATTGGAAGTAGTTATGTCTATTAAAGAAGCTTTTGATTATGCTTTAAAAATTAAGAAAAAATCATTAAATGAAACTTCTTACGCCAATTTTGCTGGAAGAATTAATCGATTCAAAAAGGCTTTGGATGAAAATGCTCCTATCACCTCTTTAACACGCAAACAAACTAATGATTATCTAAATGGTCTTTTAGAAAATACTAGTGCTCGTAACCGCAATAATTCGAAAATTGACTTAAGTTCTCTTTTTGAAGTTTTAGCCAATGATGAAATAATTCCAGATAATTTTATCAAAAAAATAAACACCTTAAAAACTAAACCTGAGAGAAACAAAACATACACTCCAGGTATGCAACAAGATATTTATTCTTATCTCAAGAAAAATGACCCTATTCTTTTATTATTCATAAAGTTCATCTCCTATAATTTTCTCCGACCTGTTGAAGTTTGTCGATTAAAGGTGGGAGACTTGGACATTAGTGACAAGAAATTATATGTTAAAGCCAAAAATAAACCAGTAAAAATTAAAATAATTCCAGAAATTCTAATTAAAGATTTGCCGGATTTATCAACTATGAATAAAGATGCATTTATGTTCACACCATCTAAAATTGGAGGAGAATGGATTGCAACTGAAAACAATCGAAGGGACTATTTTTCAAAACGATTTAAGACTATAGTTAAAGACCATTTTGGATTAGGTTCAGACTATGGAATGTATAGTTTTAGACATACTTTCATTACCAAACTATATAGAGAACTTCGCAAAACATATTCTCCATTTGAAGCCAAAAGTATTCTGATGAACATTACAGGGCATTCTACAATGACAGCTCTTGAACTTTATTTGCGAGATATTGATGCGGAACTGCCTGAAGACTATTCGCATTTACTAGACAAGTAACTTAGATTTTTCTAGAAAACAAAAGCAGAAAAAAATTAAGTCAAAGCAAAAAAATCAGTGAAAATAGCTGATAATCGCTAATCACTGAT
>CALPOS020000066.1 GCA_943325255.2 Sphingobacterium thalpophilum | reverse complement strand
TCCAGCAGCATCAATTGCCGGGTCAAAAACACCTGTCCCACTTACTAATGTTGGAGTCCAAACCCCTCCTGCCTGCGGACTACCACCTAAACTCAAAAATAAATCTTGAGGTGTATTTGAAATACAAAAAGTAACAGAACTAGATACACCTGCATCTACTCCAGGAACAATAGTAACAGTTACTATTGCAATATCAGGAGTACAAAACGGAGCACCAACCGTGTATGTATAAACTCCAGCTGCATCTATCGTCGGATCAAAAAGACCTGTTCCACTTGCTAAAGTGGGTGTCCATATTCCTCCTGCTTGTGGCGTACCAGATAAATAAGCTATTAAATCAACAGGATCAATATTTGAGCAAATCGCTGCATTTGAATCATCGCCAGCGTCTGGTAATGGATTTACGATAACAGTTACAGTTGCCGTATCATTGTCGCATGATTGATTACCACTAAATGTATAAGTATAAACTCCTTGAGCATCTACTGCAGGGTCAAAAACACCGGTGCCACTTGTCATTGCAGGAGACCAAGTACCTCCAATTTGAGGGCTTCCTCCTAAACTTAAGAATAAATCTTGGGCTGGACTATTTTCGCAAAGCGTCGTGCTTCCTGAAGTCCCTGCATTTGGACCAGGTGTAATTGAAACGGTTACTATAGCGGTATCATTTCCGCAAGGTGCATTACCATTTACCGTATAAGTATATACTCCAGCTAAATCACTTTCTGGGTTGAATATGCCTGTACCACTTGGTAAACTAGGCGACCAAGTTCCACCTAATTGAGGTGAACCTCCTAGATAGGTAATTAAATCTACCGGATCAAGATTGGAACATAAATTAGCCACACCATCATTTCCTGCATTAGCTTCCGGTATGATCGTAACTGTTACTAAGGCCGTATCGTTTAAACAAGGAGGTGTTCCAGCTACAGTATAAACATAATTCCCAGCAGCATCAGCAGTTGGATCAAAAACCCCACTACCGCTTACTAATACTGGCGACCAGGTTCCTCCAGGTTGCGCGTTGACGCCTAATAATTCAAATAGATTCTGAGTTGGACCATTACTACACAATGAAATCGCAGCGTTAACTCCTGCCACTGGCGGCTGTGTTACAGTTAGAGTTGTAGATCCCGACAATAATTGAGAACAACTTGGCGGACCATCTAAAATAATACTCCCTAAATTAAATGTTGAAGTTGCCAATAGAGGTAAACTTAAAGTAAAAATTCCTGACGCACCTATATTTACCGTGCTGTTTGATCCATTATTAATGTTATAGGTCACAATCGTGTTTGGTGTACCTGTAAATAATATTGAAGCAGAACTACCTGAACATACTGTTCCAGAAGAAGATACAGTAGCGGTCGGTAATGGATTAACCGTTAATGTACTGGACCCACTTGCGCTCTCGCAACCCGTATTTGAATTGGTAATAACGACACTATAAGTACCTGCAATACTTGATGTAAAACTTGACACATCACCGGGATTTGTTACTCCAGCTGGTACTGTCCAAGCAAAAGAATAAGTACCTGATTGACCAGGAATGGCCGTTATAGTTGCATTATCACCTAAACAAACTGCAGGAGAAGTGACACTTAATGTTGGCGTTGGACTAATAACCACTGTTCCAAAATCTATAGTGCTAGCGCAGGTTGATGTTATGTTTGTTATTACGACGCCATAAATTCCAGCAAAAGTCGCGTTAAAGCTGGAAACATTTCCTGGATCTGGAGCACCAGCCGGAACGGTCCATGAATAAGTATAATCTGAAGACGAACCAATGTCTGGTGTGGCAGTAATTGTTGCCTGTTCACCCGAACAAATAGAAACATCATTAACTGTTACTGTAGGTGTTGGACTTGCAACGACTACTCCGGAAGCAGCGATACTCTGACAGGTTGTGGCTAAATCAGTAATAACAACCGTGTAATTTCCTAAAACAGATGTCGAAAAGGTTGCAACATCACCTGGAGGCGTTGCACCAGCAGGAACTGTCCATGAATAAGAATAAGTCCCAGGAGTCCCAGGAGTCGCAATAATTGTTGCGTCAAGACCCGGGCAAACAGAAGGATTATTTACGGTTACCGTTGGCGGCGGATTGATCGTTACAGTAACCGAAGTTGTACTCACACAGGTAGTGATTATATCCGTAATTTGAACACTATATGTTCCCGCTATCGTTGTTGTAAATGTATTTACATTGCCTGGATCTGTAACGCCACTTGGCACAGTCCAAATATAAGAATAACTACCCGGAGCTCCTGGCGTGGCTGTAATGGTAGCTGTTCCACCGTCACAGATTAACGAACTTGTTACTGTTACCGTTGGTGTAGGATTGATAACTACTGTAACTGCGGTACTGGCGTTTGGACAATTGGTAGTTGTATCAGTCATAATCAAACTGTAAATACCAGCTGTTGAAGTTGAAAAAGTAGCTACATTTCCAGGATTAGTCGCGCCGACAGGCACTATCCATTGGTAGTTATAATTACCAGCTACACTTGGTGTCGCTGTAACAGTAGCATTCAAACCTGAACAGACAGGCGAACTAGTTACAGTAACGACCGGCAAAGCAATAAAAACCAGTGTAGTGGACGCACTCGCACTTGGGCAATTTGTAACTGTATTGGTCACAATTACGCTATACAACCCAGGAATTGAAGTCGAAAAACTGGCTACATTTCCAGGATTAGTAGCTCCCGATGGAAATGTCCATACATAACTATAGTTTCCTGCTGGCACTGGCGTAGCGGTAACGGTAGCATTACCACCAGCGCAAACAGGCGGTGAGCTGACTGTAACAGTTGGTATCGGACTGATAGTCAAAGATGACGAAGCACTTAAACTTGAGCAAAGCGTGACTGTGTTAGTAATTGTGACACTATAGATACCTGCCACTGTAGCCGAAAATGTAGCCACATTACCAGGATTCGTTACTCCTGCTGGAACCGTCCATGCGTAAGTATACGTGCCAGCGGAACCCGGAGTCGCAGTTACTGTAGCACTTTGTCCTGGACAAATGGTAGGATTAACTATCGATACATTGACCGTTGGTTGCGGATTAATGGTAACCGTCACGGGCACAATTATACTTTGACAAGTTGTTGTTGTGTTTGTAACTACTACACTATACAATCCAGCAACTGAAGTGGAAAAACTTGCCACATTCCCGGGATTAGTAGCTCCTGCAGGAAAGGTCCATGCATAGGAATAATTACCCGCTGAAGTAGGCGTTGCTGTCACAGTAGCATTTGTACCGGTACAAACTGGAGGACTTGTCACTGTTACAGTTGGCTGTATATTTATCACGACTGTAACTGCCGCCGATGCACTCTGACAATTTGTACTGGAATCGGTCATTACTACACTATATGGTCCAGCAACAGATGTTGTAAATGTTGCAACATTACCAGGGTTAGTTACGCCAGCAGGAACAGTCCACAAATAAGAATAATTACCTGCCACCCCTGGCGTTGCAGTAACTGTAGCATTCGTTCCTGCACACACAGGGGATGAACTAACAGAGACAGTAGGCAATTCACCAATGGTTAAATTCGCTGTCGCCAAAATACTAACACAAGTAGTCGAAGTATTTGTAATTACAACACTATAAGGACCCGCAATCGTCGTATTAAAGGTAGCAACATTTCCAGGCGGAGTTACTCCTGCTGGAACAATCCAAGCATAACTGTAAGTCCCTGCGACTCCCGGAACTGCGGTGACATCAGCACTTTGCCCTGGACAAATTGTTGAATTTACAATAGAAACACTTACTGTTGGCAGTGGATTAATCACCACATCAACAGGAACACTCACACTTGGACAAGTTGTTGTTAGATTTGTCATTATTACGCTGTAAGTACCAGGAACCGCCGTTGAAAATGAAGCAACGTTTCCAGGATTAGTAGCGCCAGCGGGAAAAGTCCAACTATAACTATAATTCCCCGGTGCACCAGGCGTGGCCGTAACAGTGGCATTTGTTCCTGAGCAAACTGGAGCACTGGTAACAGTAACAGTCGGCAATTCAACAATCGTAAATACTACCGTTCCACTAGCAGTATTTGTGCAACTCGGCACACCACTAGAAGACACACTGACCAAAGAATAGGTCGTATTTGCAGTTAGAAACCCTGTGTTTAAGGCGAAAGCACCCGATCCATCTAAAGTAACAACTTGATTTGGTCCGCTTCCCACAGAATAAGTAACTATTGCACCTGGCGTTCCTACAAAATCAACAACGCCATTTCGTCCAAAGCAAACATTAGCATTCGTTGTACTGATCGATACCGTTGGCAAAGGCAATATAATTATTGTAACTGTTGAACTCACATCAGGGCAGGGCGCTGCCGAAACAGTATAGGTAAAAGTATAAGGACTTCCCGCAAGCGTCAACGTTGAAACATTGACGGTTCCAAGATTACCACCACTAGTTGCTAAAGGCCCACCCCAAGTTCCTGTCGCGTCAGGACCACCTGTTAGTTCGTCAAATAAATTTAAGACTGGGAAGGTCGGCAAATCATTAACACAAATTCTCTTTACAGCGCTAACCCCTGGATTTGGTGGCTCGACTAAAATCGTTTGCACTTGAAATCGAGCCGCGCTTTCACAAGGCAAATCGACTGTAGCTGCATAATAACTTTGACCTGAAGCCAATGGCGTAGAGGAAGGAATCGTAATATCCGAAATTGCAGACGCATACCAATTACTATCCCCACTAACCACAACATCATCTAAAGTTGGCGGGGCGCCTGATGTATTGCAAAAAAACTGAATAGGATCGCCGGTCGGAACTGGAACAACACCGATCGTCGCTTGAACACTTCTTCTCGAGGTCTCACAACCAGTAAAAGGATTAGTTTGACTTACATAATAAAAAGCATTATCGATCAAAGTGGCTGTGGGAGACAAAGGAGAACCTCCCGAACTAGAGGAATACCAACGAATGTTGTTTCCTATAGCAGTCAAATCAGCAACTGTCGCATCTGATAGATTATCAACACATGGACCTTGAAAAGGTGATGCAATAGGTCTTCCGTAAATTGTCACCGTTACACTTGGTCGCACTGCACAAGTACCAGCCGTATTGTCTGCAAAATAAGATGCACCAGTCACAAGTATAAATCCATTTGGCAAGGGCGTGGTTGATGAAGCGGAATCATACCAAACTACTCCTCCCCCAGTGTCCGTAGCCACCAAATTAGCAACGGTTGGAGAACTGGGCGCGAATTGAATATCGCAAAAAGTCTGAGGACTCACTGCCGTCGGACACTGACCATAGGATACCGCAATGGAAAAGAAGAAAAAGAAAAAGAGTATTTTTTTACTAAGAGTATTAATTCTCATAAGCACCACAAATTGACCAATTAAGAAATTTAAAAAAACTATTGAATAGCGTTTTTATAATAAAAATCTACTGTTTTTAACATCCTGACAAGCGATCAAACCAGACAGAATTATTCGAAAAACCATAGTTTAAATTACAGAACTATATTACTTCATTTTACCTTTTCAAATTTTGGCTTTTTTATATATTATGAACAAAATCATTAACAATTTGTTAAAAACAATAAAAGAACTTTTTTAACTTAAATTAATAAAAAACAAACACTTGGACTAAATTCAACTAGTTTATCAACATATTCTTGAAATTGAACAAAGCCTAAGAAGTAACGCCTTTACTGTAGGTGATACTAAAAAAAACTCCAAAAACAAATTTTGGAGTTATGAGAAAGCGAAATTCGCTCAAATTGCCCGGAGAATTAAACACAAAGAGTTATTATCTTTCACCTTTTTCTGCGTAATTCACTATATTATAAACGATAATGAAATTTTTGTGATTGATATACAGTTGCTTTCTGTTATTTTGATTTTTCCTCGTGATAATTGACAAAGTAAAAGGAACTCCGTCATCATCTTTGCACGAAAAAGGATAGATCAAATCGCTCTCATTCTCTTCTTTATCCTCGTAGCTCAAAATATCATAAAGTTGAATTTCTTGTGAATAAATGATAAACCTATTTTTTGTGGTGTCAAGCGAGATAATGATAGAAGTGTCTTGCAAATCAGACCATTTACCCCATTCTCCCTTTTCATCTTTTGCCATGACGCTAAAACCTGTCGTTTGAAACTTATAGGTCTGACAATAAACCTGAAGAAGTGGTACTAAAAATAACATCAAACCGAACCAATATTTTACTTTCATGTATTTACTTTTTTATTCTCTTTAAAAGTCTTGTGAATCAAGCTCTTGCTTCGCCATCGTAAATTCGGACATGACGTTATTAATAATTTGACTAACAGGAATGATTTCATCAATCAATCCTGCGATTTGTCCAATTTCCAATTCTCCTTCAACCAAATCTCCTTCAAACATCCCTCTCTTCGCCCTCGCCCTTCCTAACAAAATTTTCAATTCTTCGGTTGTTGGACATTTCTCGTACAACGCTTGCAAATCATTAAAAAATTTGTTTTTAATTAATCGAACAGGTGCGAGCTCTTTTAATGTCAGTTGGGTTCCACCTTCCTCTACTTCCAAAATGGTTTTCTTAAAATTCTCATGAGAGGATGACTCGACAGAGGCCGCAAATCGACTTCCCATCTGAACCCCATCGGCGCCCAAAACCATAGCCGCCAACATCCCTCTTCCCGTCGCAATGCCTCCTGCTGCAATCAATGGGATAGTAATATTCCTTTTGACCATTGGGATTAGAGTCAGGGTGGTCGTTTCTTCCCTTCCGTTGTGACCGCCCGCTTCAAAACCTTCAGCAACAACTGCATCTACGCCTGCTTCTTGCGCTTTAAGTGCAAATTTTGAACTGCTAACGACATGCACTACCGTAATTCCGTTTTCCTTCAATAAAGAAGTCCAATTCTTTGGATTACCCGCGGACGTAAAAACAATCTTCACGCCTTCTTCAATAATAATTGAAATAATTTCTTCAATATTGGGATACAGCATCGGAACATTAACACCAAAAGGTTTATCGGTAGCTTTTTTGCATTTTTGAATATGCTCCCGCAAAACTTCCGGATACATAGAGCCCGCTCCAATCAAACCTAAACCGCCTGAATTGCTAACAGCGCTGGCAAGCTTATATCCACTGTTCCAAATCATTCCGCCTTGAATGATGGGATATTGAATTTTGAAAAGCTCCGTAATTCTATTCATTATCGAATGGTTATTTTTCCGGATTGCGTAGCACTACCGCTTTCAATTTTATACAGATACATACCCGACGAAAAACCACCAAGTGCTATACTTTTGTTGTCACTAGTTAATTCTCTAGATACCATCAACTGACCCATCATATTATAGAGAGAAATTGTCCCTTTCTCGTATCCAGCTGGAAATGCAATCGAAACAGAATCTGTAGCGGGATTTGGATAAATCATAAACTTTCCTTTATCCACAGTATTTACGTTTAACAAACCAGTATTCAATGCTAGGTTAAAATCTGGAATTCCATACCCCAATTCATTTGTTGGATTATTATAAATACTTGCGGATTCTTTAATCAACTGGATGATTTCCGAATTGGTTGCGTTGGGTAAAGCTTGCCATAAACAAGCTACCATTCCAGCGGTAATTGGACCTGAAAATGAGGTGCCGCTTGCAGTCGTAATATTGCCACTAGTCGAAGATAAAACAGACTGTTGTCCTTGTGCCACAACATCGGGCTTTACCCTTCCATCGAATGAAGGACCTTGAGAACTAAAAGTAGCATAATCTCCAGCTGCATTCACAGCACCAATAGCCAACGCATTAATTGCATCCGCTGGCGCAGAGATGTAAAACCATGGACTGTTACCTGAATTTCCAGCGGAATTAACACAGACCATTCCACGGCTAAAAGCAACATCTAGTCCTCTGGAAATGAAGGTGGTCGTCCCATTCATATCCGCGTAGGTGAAATTATAATTCGGATTATCAAACTCTGTATAACCTAATGAAGTATTAATGATATCCACGCCCAAACGATCCGCTTCTTCTGCCGCTTCTACCCACAACGACAATTCTAGCGGCCATTCGTTGGCGCCATCTTCAGTGATAAACAAATAGTAAGAAGCATCAGGAGCTGTTCCGACCAATTCATTGTCTTTGAATCCACCCATAGTTGACAAAACCAACGTTCCGTGAGAAATTCCAGTGTAAAAATCAGGATTGCGATTGACGTAATCATAACCTCCCAAAATTTGATTATTATCCCGCAACCTAGAAAACGTAGAAGCCGTATTAACCCCAGGAAAACCTCCGTCCATCACCGCAATGATCTTTCCCGCTCCGGTGAAATTCTGTTGATGCAACAGTTGCCCGTTTAGCATTTCTATTTGATTGGCAGAATTTCCATAATTAAAGAGTACATCCGTTTCAAAGACCTTATGCACCTTTTTTATTTTTTTCTTTGGAACCGATGTTCTTAAAGGATTATTCAACAAACGATTGGCAAAATCAACGCGCTCAACAAAACTCAAATCAGTCAATGCACGTATGTCATCTTCCGATCCTTGGATGTGCAATGCATTAAACCATTTTGATTTGGCAAGCACTACAATTCCTTGCGCGGCAGTAATTTGATTAATATAGGATTGGTTGACGGGAACATCCTTGACATCTAATCCAATATTTTGAACCGCTCTCCGATCTAAAGACCTTTGCGACAATTCAGAAAGCGGGTTGTCAAAAAACGCTTGTGCATTTGGTTTTGCATTAAAATAAACCCAGGCATCTTCCTGACCATTCATGGTAAAAGAACATAAAAACACCAGTATTAAAATAATTCTTTTCATATTCTATTTTTTAAATTGAGTAAACTTACGAAATAACTCCAGATCCAACTAATTCGTCATCAAGATACCAAGCAACAAATTGCCCGGAAGTTATCGCTGATTGCGGTTCATCGAATGAAACAAACAAGCCTTTTTCAAATTGGTGTAAAGTCGCCGACTGCAATTCTTGTCGGTATCTAATTCGAGCTTTAACCTTCAAATCCTGACCGTTTCCAATTCTTAAATCTTGACGAATCCAATGCACCTCATCCGATTTCACAAAAAGTGATTTCTTAAATAAACCTGGATGGTGATTTCCTTGTCCTGTGTAAATGGTATTCGAATCGACGTCGGTAGCAATAACGAACAAAGCTTCTGCCGTGCCTCCTACATTCAATCCCTTGCGCTGACCTGTTGTAAAGTAATGCGCGCCTTGATGTTTTCCTACCACCTTTCCCATATCGGGAACATATTGAATTGATGTCGATGCTAATTCTAAATCCTCTTCGAGTGAACTAGACGCTCCTCTTGGCTGCGTATATAGCGGCAAATCTGCGTCTACTTCGAAAATCAAACCTGGTTTGGGTTGCAGTTTTTGCTGTAAAAACTCAGGCAAACGAACTTTTCCAATAAAACACAAACCCTGCGAATCTTTCTTTTCTGCGGTCACCAATTCCATTTCAGTAGCGATTGCCCTAACTTCAGGCTTGGTTAATTCGCCAATGGGGAATAATGATTTCGATAATTGTTCTTGTGATAATTGACACAGAAAATAAGATTGATCTTTGTTGGCATCAACGCCTGCAAGCAATTGATAGATTGTTTTTCCTTCCTTCTCCATCTCTCCTTTTCGACAATAATGCCCCGTCGCCACATAGTCCGCACCCAAACTCAATGCAATTTTCATAAAGACGTCAAACTTGATTTCTCGGTTGCACTAAATGTCTGGATTGGGCGTTCTACCTTTCTCGTAT
>CALPOS020000065.1 GCA_943325255.2 Sphingobacterium thalpophilum | reverse complement strand
TAACCCGTTGGGTGCAATTATTAAAAACGTCAGTTCGAGTGTTTTTTGTGCAGAGAAACGGAACAAAAAATGTATCGAGAACCGTTTTTAATGAAATTTTCCTTGTTCTCGATACGATTTTCTATCGAAAATCACTCGAACTGACGAAAAATTATCATCAAAAACTAATTACACCCAACGGGTTAAGATAATTAAATATAACAAAGGTGGACAGTTAATTTTGTCCACCTTTTTTATTTTGGGCGTGCCGGCATTCCTTACCACTGGCCTTACATGCCGTCGGTCTGCGACTGCAATTCCTCACTACTTTTTGTTTTTTTGTTAGTCGCTAAAGGAGCTTCTAAGTCGCTGTTTTTCGCCTACAAAAAATACAAAAAGAACGTTCGTCATTTTCGCCTCCGCCCTCACGCAACCCGGACCAAAACACAAAAATTTGTTAGATAAAGTATTTTTTCTTCAACCAAAAAGCCACATTCACCAAAATAATCAATGCCGGAACTTCCACCAACGGACCAATCACACCCGCAAAGGCTTGCCCACTATTAATTCCGAAAACACCAATTGAAACCGCAATCGCCAACTCAAAATTGTTTCCCGCTGCAGTAAACGATAAGGCCGCCGCATCGCGATAATTGGCACCGATTTTCTTCGACACAAAAAACATCAAGAAAAACATAATCGCAAAAAAGATCACTAATGGAATCGCAATTCGAATGACATCCAAAGGTAAATCGACAATCATGGCGCCTTTCAAACTAAACATCACCACGATGGTAAACAGCAACGCCATCAACGTAATCGGCGAAACAAACGGAATAAATTTTTGATTGAACCATTTCTCTCCGATATACTTTCTAATCAAAAATCGACTGCTAACGGCCAAAACAAATGGAATTCCGAGATAAATCCCAACAGTTTGCGCAATTTCTACAATGGTAATGTCCAGCTCCAAACCTTTAATTCCGAATAAGGGCAGCATTACTTTCAAATAAAAATACGCATACGAACTAAAGAAAAAAACTTGCAACAAGCTGTTTATTCCGATCAGTCCAGCAGTCAATTCGCGATTGCCTTCCGCCAATTCATTCCAAACAATCACCATCGCAATGCAGGGCGCAATGCCAATGATTATGAGTCCAGTCATGTATTCCGGATAATCCCGTAAGAAAAAAGTAGACAACAAAAACATGAGAAATGGACCGACAATCCAAGTGATAAAAAAGGATGCGGTCAATAGTTTGGGTTGCTCGAACATCTTCGGAATCTTCGAAAAATCGATTTTTGTCAACGGTGGATACATCATCAAAATCAAACCAATCGCCAACGGGACATTAGTCGTTCCCGATGAAAACGAATTGATAAAACCAGAAGAATTGGGAATAAAATAGCCAATGCCAACACCAAGTAACATGGCGAGAAATATCCAAAGCGTCAAATATTGGTCGAGGAAAGACAGCCTTTTTTTCATGATTTTATTGAAGAAAATACGTAATACATTTCTGAGGCAATTTCGAGACTTCGCTCCGCATATTTGGCATTCATGAGATCTGTTCCGTCAAAAGCTTTTGGGTCGTCATAACGAATCGGCAAACGCACTTCAGCACCAGCAATAAAAGGACAACTTTCATCAGCGGAGGAACAAGTCATAATCGCTCCAAATTCGGAAGTTGGATTGAAAGCATCGTCAAATTTCTTTGAAAAACAAATAATGGCGGGCTCATTTTCATCAAACTTCACCGCGTAAACTGGATTACTTTCTTGACTCAATTTTTGAATTTCAAATCCTTGATTGCCCAAAGTTTCACCCACTTTCGGAAACATTGCCGTGGCTTCTGTGCCGCCAGAATAGCAAAACACATTTTTGATTCCGAAATGAAACGCCATGGTTTGCGCCCAAATTTGCGACAAATGACTTCTTCTGGAGTTGTGCGTGCAGATAAAATTTAATCGAATGGATGTTCCATCTGAAACATTCGTCTGAATATAATCGATTGACGATTGCAAGATGGCTTGTCGTTCTTGAGAAACCTTTGCTTCCGCTATCGAGTGGATGGTAGTTTTTAATTTTGAATACATCTATTACTTCTTTTTAAGACTGCAAAAAATAAAATTTTGAATCGTATCAAATGGCGTGGTGTGATCTTCCGTAATCGAATTCAAGGATTCAAAATGAGTTTCAAAAACAGCTTTCATCGACGCTTCGTTATATTGTGTAATGTCCAAACCACTGCACTTTTTAGGGCCATTCTCAGAGAACGTTCCGATAATGAGATGCCCATTGGCCGCTACAGCGTTTGCCACAATGTCCGCATATTTTTGAATCTGGCTTTCCTCCGTTTGAAAATGAAAAGACGCCCGATCGTGCCACAAATCATACGTTTCAATTGGAGTAAAATCCAACACATCTGAAACGATAAAAGTCACGTCCTTAGCCTTCGCTCCTAACCTATTCTGAATCCGTTCAATAGCCTTGTCGGAAATATCCAACAAAGTAATGTTGGTAAAACCACGTTCTAATATCGCATCTACCAAATAACTATCGCCTCCGCCTACATCTATGATTTTCGCTTCCTTTTGAAGATTCAATTTTGAAATAAAATCCAGTGAAGTTTTAGGTGATGGTTGATACCAACTCACTTCCGTTTCTTGCTTGGTTGCAAAAACGTTTTCCCAATGTTCTTTTCGACTCATCGTTAGCAACAATTACCGTTTGGAGCGCAACAAGAATCAGCAGTTTCTTGCAACTGATCGAGTGATACTTTGACTTTCTGTGGAATCCCACAATTGTCTTTTGCCAGGCAATCCGTTTTCGTATTCGTCAAAACAAATTGGTTATTTTGAAATTCCAAACCAAATTTCCCTACAGTTTCTTGTTGGTATTCGATTTCAATTTCTAAATCTTCTCCTGCAAACATATTTTCGGTTGCGTCAATGATTTTTAATACTTTTTTGGCCTCCAAACGATGATCGATATCGACCGAAGTCCACAATTGAAAAGTAGCTGTTTTTCGTATTCTAAAAGTGTTCCCGCAATCGGTAAATTGCTTTGTAGTCATTCCAACTTCCGTAATGTGAAAGTGGGCTGGTACTTTTGTTCCGTTTTGAAGCACAAATGCGAGATTTTCGGTTTGTGCGAGTTGCGATTTGAATTGAGATAGTTTCATTTTTACTTAATTTATTAATTATTACACCTATTGAAAGGAAATCGTTGTTTTCTTTTTTAACCACATAGAAACATAGTTTTTATCATAATTTAGAAGGGCTTTTCACTTTACCATAGAAATCATAGCTATGTGAACCAATAATTGGTCTCTAAAAGTCTTTTTTCTATGCTTCTATGTGGTAATTTTTTTTTTAAATTGTAAACATTATTAATTGCATCCAACTACGCAAATATTAACGACTTTCGTTAACAACATTTACTTTTTAAAGCTTTAGAAATCAACGAGAAATAGCTCTCTATCTTAACCATCGTTTCAGAATTGATGCAATAACAAATTGCCGTTCCTTCGATACTTCCTTTGATGATATTGGCGTTTTTTAGTTCCTTTAAATGTTGCGAAATCGTGGGTTGCGCCAAAGGCAATTCGTTGACAATATCACCACAGATACAACTGTCGACAGACAATAAATATTCGACAATCGCAATCCGAGCCGGATGTGATAATGCTTTAAATTGGTTGGCCAATTCGTTGTGTTTCTCTGAAAAAGAGGCAGATTTTGAAGCTCCCATAATTACTGTATTTATATATTGCAATATTACGATATAATAATATTGCAAACCTAACAAAAGATGTTAAAAATTCTAAAAATTATTCTCGAAATAATTTCATACTTTTGGAATCTTATATAAACACATACCAATGGCATCAATTACCCTCGATGGAAACCCAATAAACACCTCAGGTGAAATACCAAAAATCGGAACAAAAGCGCATGGATTTACTTTGGTTAATAGCAAATTATCCGAAATCACTTTGCAAAATTTTGCAGGGCATCAATTGCTTTTGAATATTTTTCCTAGTGTTGAAACAGGAGTTTGTTCGGCAGCAGTACGAAAGTTCAATCAAATCGCCAGCGGCCTATCGAATACCAAAGTATTGTGTATTTCCAGAGACTTACCCTTTGCACAAAGTCGATTTTGCGCCTCAGAAGGATTGGAAAATGTCATCAACCTTTCCGATTTCAAAACGGGACAATTCGGAAAAGACTACGGATTAGAAATTACCGAAGGAATCTTTGGTGGTTTGCATTCTCGCGTCGTACTCATTGTAGATGAAATAGGAACAATTGTTTATGCGGAACAAGTCCCAGAAATTGCAACCGAGCCCAATTACGAAGCTGCTTTAGCGGCACTATAACTACTTGTTGATGGAATTTCAAAAAGATAACACCTTTGTTGCCGGAAGACTGAAAAGTATGGGCTTTGCTTTGAGAGGCGCTTTCAAATTGATTACGACGGAGCACAGCATCATGGTGCAGTCATCTGTTGGGATTTTGTTATTCATTGCCGGTTTTTATTTCGAGATTTCTCGTACAGAATGGTTGTTTCAAATTTTAGTACTTGGATTGGTGTTGAGCATCGAAGGATTGAATACTGCGGTCGAAAAAATCGCCGATTTTATTCACCCTAATTTTCACGAAAAAATTGGTTTCATAAAAGATATTGCAGCAGGTGCTGTATTCTTTGCCGCCATGACTGCAATTGCAGTGATTTTGATTATTTATATTCCCAAATTTCTATAATTCAACGTTTTTCAAATAAAGTATTTTCAATGGCAAAATCTATTAAAAAAGACTCGAGCCCTAGCGAACAGGCAAAGCAAACCTCCGAAAACAAAGCGGAAAACGCTTCTGAAAACAAAAAGTCTTGGAAGATTACGCGTCAACACAAACTCTTTATTGGAAGTACATTTATCCTATTCTCGATTGCTTTGCTCGTCGCTTTTATTTCTTTCTTCATTTACGGCCACGAAGACCAAAGCACACTGCAATTACTCGCAGAGCGCGGTGAAAAGTCAAAAAACTGGTTAGGAAAATTTGGCGCCATTATTGCAGATTTCTTTATTTATAAAGGATTCGGAGCGGCTTCTTTCTTATTCGTGAAGCTGTTTTTTCTCACGGGTTCGTTTTTAGCGCTGGATATTCCGCTCAAGAAACTAAAGAATATTTGGTTTTGGGATTTGTTTGCTATCGTTTTAATTTCCATTTTATTTGGCTTCTTCGCCAATACTTTACCGGAACTGGGTGGAACGATTGGCTATGAAATGAATTTATTTTCCCAAGATTACATTGGACGAATTGGAACTTTGCTGGTTTTAATTTTAGGCATCACGATCTACTTGATATTTAAGATTAAGATTTCGCCAGATACAGTTAAGGCGTTTTTTGACCGCAATAAAAAGGAACTTTCGGATGATTTGGCTTCGGTAAAAATGCCGATGGCTGACGGCACCTACAATTTGGAGGAATTTGCAGTAAAAGATGAGGAAGATGCAGAACAAGAACTTGAGGAAGAACCAGAATTAAAAACGCCAAGTCAATTTGAGATCAACAAGGAAACACTAAAGCCCACAATTTCTAACCCATCAGAAATTCATTTGGAGCCCATTGTAAAAACGGCACCAATTGTTACGCCTCCTACTCCGCAGATTATCGCCACCAACGACGATTCGTTTGTCATTGAAAAAGCACCAGAAGAAGCCACCATTGAAGAGAATTTAGCGGCAAGATTAGTCGAAGATTTTGGACTGTTCGATCCCACATTAGAGTTGTCTAATTATAAATTTCCAACTTTAGATTTATTGAAGGAATACGCGGGCGGAGGAATAACAATCAACCAAGCGGAATTAGAAGAAAACAAAAACAACATTGTCGAAACACTTCGAAACTACAAGATAGAAATTGCGCAAATCAAAGCGACTGTTGGTCCATCGGTGACTTTGTACGAGATTGTCCCAGAAGCGGGTATTCGAATTTCAAAAATCAAAAGTTTAGAAGACGATATCGCCTTATCGTTGTCGGCATTAGGAATTCGTATCATTGCTCCTATTCCAGGCAAAGGAACGATCGGAATTGAAGTTCCAAATAAGAATCCAACGATGGTTTCTATGAAAAGCGTTATCGGTTCTGCGAAGTTTCAAGAAGCTGAAATGGAATTGCCCATCGCTTTGGGTAAAACGATTTCCAACGAAACTTTTGTTGTCGATTTAGCTAAAATGCCGCACTTATTGATGGCGGGTGCGACTGGACAAGGAAAATCGGTGGGATTAAATGCGGTTTTGACTTCACTTTTATACAAAAAACATCCAGCCGAAGTGAAATTTGTTTTGGTCGATCCGAAGAAAGTCGAATTGACTTTATTCAACAAAATCGAGAGACATTATTTAGCCAAACTGCCTGATTCTGGCGATGCGATTATCACCGACAATACCAAAGTAATCAATACGTTGAATTCGCTTTGCGTCGAAATGGACAATCGTTATTCGTTGCTGAAAGATGCAATGGTGCGAAACATTAAAGAATACAACGAAAAATTCAAAGGACGAAAATTGAATCCTGAAAACGGACATCGATTCTTGCCTTATATCGTATTGGTGGTCGACGAGTTTGCCGATTTGATTATGACCGCTGGTAAAGAAGTAGAAACACCTATTGCCCGTCTGGCGCAGTTGGCACGTGCGATTGGTATTCATTTGATTATCGCAACGCAACGACCGTCGGTGAATGTCATTACGGGTATCATCAAAGCCAATTTCCCTGCTAGAATTGCTTTTAGAGTAACGTCGAAGATCGATTCAAGAACCATCTTAGACACACAAGGTGCGGATCAGCTGATTGGTCGCGGAGATATGTTGTATACCAACGGCAATGATTTGGTTCGTGTGCAATGTGCTTTCGTTGACACACCCGAAGTGGAAAAAATTACAGAATTTATTGGATCACAAAAAGCCTATCCCGACGCTTACTTACTTCCAGAATTTATTGGCGAGGAAAGTGGCACCACTCTTGATATGGACATTTCTGAAAGAGATTCACTCTTTCGTGAAGCTGCTGAAATTATCGTTACCGCACAACAAGGTTCCGCTTCATTACTTCAAAGAAAATTAAAATTAGGATATAACAGGGCTGGCAGATTAATTGACCAATTGGAAGCCGCTGGAATTGTTGGTCCATTTGAAGGAAGTAAGGCAAGAAATGTTACGATAACCGATTTGAGCGCTTTGGATCAGTTTTTCAATAATGAACAAAACAACTTCTAACATGAAAAAGATTGCCCTTTTTGCATTTCTACTCTTCATCAATTACGCGACTACCGCACAAGACAAAAAAGCCAAAGATTTACTAGACCAAGTTACCGCTAAAGTGAAAAGCTACAGCAATATAGTCATCGACTTTAAATACGCTTTAAATAACGCCAAAGAAAATATCAATCAAGAAAGCAAAGGCAACGTAACCATGAAAGGCAATATGTATGTGTTGAACTTGATGGGCGTGACCAAAATTTTCGATGGAAAAAAGATGTACACCATCAACCCGGAGGACGAAGAAGTATCGATATCCAAATTAGATGAGAAAGACGATGCGGCGATAACGCCTTCAAAAATGCTTACCTTTTACAACACTGGATATAAATACACTTGGGATATTAAGCAAAATATCAAAGGACGACAAATTCAATATGTCAAATTAGTTCCAACCAGTGGGAAAGATCAACGAAAAGAAATTCTGTTGGGCATTGACATTCAAACCAAAAACATCTACAATTTGATCGAAGTTGGCAAGAATGGAAGCAAAACCACGCTTACGGTTAATTCTTTTAAAATCAACCAACCATTATCAAAAAATCAATTTACCTTTGACGCAAGTAAATATCCAAAATACTACATCAATAAGTTAGATTAATTGTAAGTGAAAATTCTCGATAGATACATTCTTAAATCCTTTGTCACAACATTTACGACTGTATTTGTTATCCTTTGTTTAATATTCATACTTCAAACCTTTTGGCTGTTCATCTCTGAATTAGCCGGTAAAGACTTAGATTTTATTCTCATTGTTAAGTTTTTGCTTTTTAAAATGCCGAGTCTTGTTCCGTTGGTGCTTCCGCTTTCTGTATTGTTAGCCTCCATTATGACTTTTGGTGATTTGGCTGAGAATTATGAATTTGCTGCCATGAAATCCGCAGGTATTTCTTTACAACGAATTATGCGTTCCTTAACCCTTTTCATTGTAATTCTAAGTGGTGCGGCGTTCTTTTTTGCCAACAATGTGATTCCTTATGCCGAATATAAATTTATTAATTTCCGAAAAGAAATTGCGCAAGTAAAACCAGCGATGGCCATTGCAGAAGGGCAATTTAGTGAAGTGGGAAGCTACAATATTAAGGTGGATAAGAAATCTGGCGAAAATGGTAATTTCCTTACGGGTCTTACCATTCACAAAAAAACAACCAATTTTGATGGAAGTAAGAATGTCATAAAATCAAAAACGGGGGAATTGGTCAGTAGCGAGAAATCAAGCATCTTGCAACTGATTCTAAAAGATGGTTACTACTATGAAGATCTCGTGCCAAAGAAATATGAAGACCGAAAGAAACTGCCTTTTGCAAAAAGTTCATTCAAGAAATATGTCATCAATATTGATTTGACGAAATTAAATACCACGTCAGAACAAGACATGCAAATCACGAACACCGACAAGATGCTCACGATGAAAGAATTGCTTTATACGCTTGATTCTTTGAAAGTCAATTATAAAAAAGAAGTAATCTCGATTTCAGACAATATGCACCAGCGAAGTGGAGTTTCAAGTCAAACTCCAATAACAGAGGATAGCAAATCAAAAACATCATCCGATGTCTTGTCAAAATTTTCTACAACGGACCAAGCAAATATTCTGAGCATTGCAGCAGATTACAGTACAGGTAATCTATTTTCCATTGAAAGTTACAGAGCAGGACTGAATGATAAGATCGAGACCATCAATGAGCACTGGATTGCCTTGTACGACAAGTTTGTCATTTCGCTTGCGTGTTTGCTCATGTTCTTTATTGGCGCACCACTGGGCGCAATCATCCGTAAAGGTGGATTGGGATTACCCATTGTTTTCGCGGTGACCATCTTTATCATCTTTCACTTTGTAAACACCTTTGGAAAAAAAGTAGCGCAAGAAAATGGAATATCTCCTTTCTTAGGCTGTTGGCTTTCTACGATGATCTTATTGCCTTTAGCTATTTTGTTGACGTACAGAGCGACCAATGATATCGGCTTGGTAAACATGGATTTGATTATGACGCCCATTCATAAGTTATTTAAAAAAGTATTTCCTTCAAACAATGAATAATATTATGGAAATTGAAAAAATAAAACTCAACACCATTGAGGAAGCCATTGAAGACATCCGTCAAGGGAAAGTTATTATTGTTGTTGACGATGAAGACCGAGAGAATGAAGGAGATTTTCTTGCTGCAGCAGAGATGGTGACCCCGGAGATGATCAATTTTATGGCGACACACGGCAGAGGACTGATTTGTGTGCCTTTGACAGAAAATCGATGTAAAGAACTGGGATTACACGCCATGGTCAACAACAATACCGATCCGATGGAAACGGCGTTTACTGTTTCTGTTGATTTACGAGGCAATGGCGTAACAACTGGAATTTCCGCTTCCGATCGAGCGAAAACAGTTTTGGCTTTGACCAGCCCCAATACCAAACCACAAGACTTAGCACGCCCTGGACATATATTCCCCCTAATTGCCAAGCAAGGT
>CALPOS020000064.1 GCA_943325255.2 Sphingobacterium thalpophilum | reverse complement strand
TTGACTTACCACAAAATGCTGAGGTAGTTACTTTAAACAACATTGCTCAAAATTATATTAATTGTGGTAACCTTAAGAAAGCTCAAGTGATGATTGAAAAATCACTAAGAAAAAACAATAATGAAAAAATAGTAAGATTCCCTGCCAATTTTGCGGTTTCTCTAGATTTGTTAGGATCAGTTAAGTTGAAATTAAAAGACTATAATGGAATTGAAAATCTTCTATTAAAGTCTTCTAAAATTAGAGATAGCTTAACCATCGATGAAGCGAAACAATTCAACAGACTTCTCCTCTCCGAATACTACCAAGCCACCAACCAAACCGTCAAAGCGCAACAATTTGCCCACGAAGCTTATTCCCTTTCTAAAAGTTACAGAAATGCCGGGGATATGCTGACATGTCTCAAACAACTCGCAACAGTTGAGCCTCAAAACGCACTGAAATATTCACAGGAATATATACGAATATCCGATAGCATGCAGCAACTAGAGCGACAAACCCGGAACAAGTTCGCTAAAATCGCCTACGAAACCGAAGAAATCACCACAGAAAAAGAGCAAGCCATTCAACAAAAATGGATATTCTTTGGTATTGCGGTTTTGGTTTTTATTATTGGAGGTTTATTAATCCTATTACTAATACAAAGAGCCAAGCAAAAAGAATTGCGTTTTCTTCAAGAACAGCAAAAAACCAACGAAGAAATCTACCAACTTATACAAAATCAGCAAACCAAAATAGATGAAGCACGACAAATAGAGAAAAAACGCATCGCCCAAGATTTGCACGATGGCATCATGAACCGCCTGTCTTCAACCCGCTTAAATTTGCATATTCTCAACGAAAACGCAACCCCGGAAATCATTAAAAAATGTTTGCCTTTTATCGCTGGAATCCAAGATATTGAAAAAGAAATCCGAAACATATCGCATGATTTGAACAAGGATGCCATTTTCAATAAAGTGAGTTTTGTTGCGGTATTGGAGACTTTTATTGAGGAACAAAAACCTTTTTTTGCAGGGAAATGCCATTTAGAAATAGAGCGCAATATCAACTGGGAATGGCTCTCTACTTTCCAAAAAATTCATATCTTTAGAATGTTGCAAGAAGCGTTTCAAAATATTGTGAGGCACGCGCACGCCAAAAATATCATCATTAGTATTTTGAAGAACGAAAATCAACTTTTGTTGGAAATTTTTGATGATGGCGTTGGTTTTTCTTTAAAACAAAAGAAAAAAGGTATAGGTTTGCAAAATATATTTTCAAGAGCAAAACAATGTCGTGGGAAAGCCGAAATCAATTCCGAAGTCGGCACCGGAACAACCATCCGAATTACCATTCCATTGAGTCCCAAATTATAAAAGAGAAAACCATGGCGATACCAGTAAATATCCTAATCGTAGATGATCATCCGTTTATCATCGAAGCATACAAAAATGCAATAAAAGGCTACAATTCCAAGGGCGAATACGAGTTTTCAATCACACAAGCAAAAGATTGCAAAACAGGTTATGAAGCAATCACAGAAGCGCCCGCTCCATTCGGAATCGCTTTTTTTGATCTGAGTATGCCAATCTACGAAGAAAAAGGAATTTTTTCTGGCGAAGATCTAGCGCAACTCATCAAAAAGGAAATGCCGGATTGCAAAATAATTTTGCTTACCATGCATACCGAATTGTTGAAGATCAATACGCTAATTAAAAACATCAATCCGAATGGTTTGGTCATAAAAAACGATTTGACTTTCGATGAACTACTTTTGGCCTTCGATAAGATTTTAAAAGAAGAAAATTACTACAGTCAAACGGTTGTAAAATTGGTAAGCCAAATTCAATACGACAATATCGAAATTGACGCTTTCGACAAGCAAATTCTATTTCATCTTTCTAAAGGAACGAAAACTAAGGACATTCCACAGTATGTTCCGCTGTCTTTAAGTGCAGTTGAAAAACGAAAACTAAATCTAAAGGAAATACTCGATATCAAAGGTGGTAGCGACATCGATTTGATCCGAGAGGCCAAAAACAAAGGAATGTTGTAGGGTCTTACGGGAAACCACATTGGGTTTTGAGGGAAACCACAACCATCGATTAGAACTTTCGAAGTAATTTAGCACTATGTTATTGAAGTAGTAGTCGTAACAGAAAAAATAAATTACAAAGTAGTTAGTATCGAATTTAAAATCCTTTTTGGCCCAATCAAAAAAATACCTATTAACTTACTACTAGTATAAAAAAAGCGACAAATTAGGGAGTGTCGCTTTTTTTATGATCATAAATGACTAAAACTTAAATGAACTTATATGCCTTACCTGGTTCAAAATAAAAAAAATTGACCATCTAAGGAATATAAGAATAACAATTTAACTTCATTCTTCACTAATTGCATCCCAACCTCGCGCTTTCAAAGAAATTTTCGTATCAGCGCGAGTAATCAAATGAATCCCTTCGTTTTCCGCGACCATGTGTCCAATAATCGTAAAATTGGGATTGCCTTTTATCTTATCAAAATCGCCCATAGCGATGGTAAATAACAATTCATAATCTTCGCCACCATTGATTGCAACCGTAGTGCTATCGATGTTAAATTCTTCACAGGTCGATATAAATTGAGGGTCAATAGGCAATTTGTCTTCATATAAATTACACCCAACAGCCGATTGCTTGCACAAATGAATAATCTCCGAAGACAATCCATCAGAGATATCAATCATTGAAGTGGGTTTTATTTCTAATGCATGCAACAACGTCCGTACATCTTTTCTCGCTTCAGGTTTTAGCTGTCGTTCTATTAGATAGGTGTAAGCATCCAAATCAGGTTGTGAATTCGGATTGACTTGAAATACTTGTTTCTCGCGTTCCAAAACTTGCAACCCCATATAAGCGGCACCAAGATCACCAGTAACCACTAGTAAATCCGTCTGCTTTGCTCCATTTCGGTATACAATTTCACTTTCATCCGCTTCGCCAAGCGCTGTAATGCTGATGATTAATCCTTTTTGCGAAGAAGTCGTGTCGCCACCAATAACATCTACTTTATATTCTTGAGCCGCCAGTGTGATTCCGGCAAACAATTCCTCCAAAGCTTCCAATGGGAATCTATTCGAAACCGCCACAGAAACAGTGATTTGAGTCGCTTTTGCATTCATCGCACAAATGTCAGACACATTGACTACGACGGCTTTGTATCCTAAATGTTTCAATGGCATATAGGCTAAGTCAAAGTGAACGCCTTCAATCAACAAGTCTGTTGAAACCACTACTTTTTTGTCTTTAAAATCCAGCACGGCAGCATCGTCTCCAATTCCTTTTAGTGTTGAATTTTGATTGATTTCAAAGTTTTTAGTTAAGTGATTAATCAATCCAAATTCGCCCAATTGGGCAATGCTAGTTCGTTGAGGGGATTTATCTTCTATCATTTTTTTATTTTCTAAGGCGCAAAGGTACAAAGATGCAAAGGTTTTTAAAGGCTAAAGTTTTGCAGATTTGTGAAATGGACAGCTGTTGCTTCCAAAATTTTTCCGACCTTTCAATGAAAATAAGCACTATGAAAACCTACGATATCGTTACTTTAACTGTAAATCCAGCATTGGACAAAAGCGCTTCATTTTCTGGTTTAATCGCTGAACAAAAAATTCGCTGTGAAGAACCACGGTATGACGCTGGTGGTGGCGGAATTAACGTTTCCAAAGCGATTCATCGTTTGGGAGGTGAGTCGCTAAGTGTTTTCACTTCAGGCGGACCGATAGGCAAAATGCTTGAAGAATGTCTTAAGAAGGAAACCACTCCTACACAAGTTATTCCAGTGCAAAATTGGACAAGGGAAAACTTTGTGGCCTTTGATAAACATACCAAATCGCAATACCGATTCGGTTTTCCAGGAGCTTCTTTGTCTGAAAAAGAACAGCAACAAATATTATCCAAAATAAAGGAAACAACAGGGAATTACTTAGTGCTTAGCGGGAGTTTAAACGAAGGATTGCCTGCTGATTTTTATCAGAAAATTATACAATTGACCAAAGAATCCAACACAAAAATAATTGTAGATACTTCAGGAGCAGCGCTCGAAAAAGCATTGGAATCTGGAGTCTATTTAGTAAAACCAAATGTCGGTGAACTTGCAAAACTCATCGGAGTCGAAAAACTAGAAATGGAAGAAGTTGCGAATGCCGCGAAAAAACTCATCGCAATAGGAAGCGCTGAAATTGTCGTGGTTTCCCTCGGGCCTCAAGGCGCAGTCTTGGTCACCAAAGACCAAACAGAATTTGTCCCAGCACCCAATGTAGTTCGAAAAAGTACTGTCGGTGCTGGAGACAGCATGGTCGGCGCCATGGTTTGGGCGTTATCCCAAGAAAAATCTTTAAAAGAAGTAGTGCAATGGGGCGTTGCTTGCGGATCGGCTGCTACCATGAATGAAGGCACGCAACTCTTCAAAATAGAAGATGCCCAACGCCTGTTTCAGTGGTTACAGCAAAAATAAAAACCCAACTGCTTTCGCAATTGGGTTGGTCTATCCTCTATTAGTCTATTATCTTTTGTCTTGAACTTAGTCGTTCAACTTCAACACCGCCATAAACGCCTCCTGCGGAATCTCTACATTCCCCACCTGTCGCATTCTTTTCTTTCCTTTTTTCTGTTTTTCTAACAGTTTTCGTTTACGCGAAATATCTCCACCATAACATTTTGCAGTAACGTCTTTACGCAACGCTTTGATAGTTTCCCTTGAAATCACTTTCACCCCAATTGCCGCTTGAATTGGAATATCAAACTGCTGACGTGGAATCAATTCTTTCAATTTTTCACACATCTTCTTTCCAATATGGTAAGCGTTATCTACGTGAATTAAAGAAGATAAAGCGTCGACAATCGTGCCGTTCAATAAAATATCGACTTTCACCAAATTCGAAGTACGCATTCCAATCGGAGAATAATCAAACGAAGCATATCCTTTAGAAACGGTTTTCAAACGATCGTAAAAATCAAATACGATTTCCGCCAAAGGCATGTCGAAAGTCAATTCAACGCGCTCGGTGGTCAAATAAGTTTGATTGGTAATTAAGCCTCGTTTTTCAATACACAAACTCATCACATTTCCTACAAAATCCGATTTTGTAATAATGGTCGCTTTTATATAAGGTTCTTCGACGCGCTCTAATTTAGATGGTTCCGGCAAATCGCTCGGATTGTTTACAACTTGCCCTTTTTCTGGATCTTTCTTAGTATAAGCCAAGTAGGAAACGTTCGGAACCGTCGTAATCACGGTCATATTGAACTCGCGCTCTAAACGCTCCTGAATAATTTCCATGTGCAACATTCCCAAGAATCCGCAACGGAAACCAAACCCTAATGCCGCTGAACTTTCAGGTAAAAACACCAACGACGCATCGTTCAATTGCAGTTTTTCCATCGAGTTGCGCAACTCTTCATAATCTTCGGTGTCTACGGGATAAATTCCGGCGAAAACCATCGGCTTCACATCCTCAAATCCAGTAATCATATTGGTAGTTGGCGTTTTCGCATCGGTTAGCGTATCACCCACTTTGACTTCTTTTGCTTCTTTAATTCCCGAAATCAAGTATCCAACATCACCTGCAGAAATGACTTGTTTCGGAACTTGGTTCAATTTCAATGTGCCAATTTCATCTGCAAAATATTCATTGCCTGTCGCCATGAATTTGATTTTTTGCCCTTTTCTGATTTCCCCATTTTTCACACGGAATATTACTTCAATACCGCGAAACGGATTGTAAACGCTATCAAAAATCAAAGCTTGCAATGGTTCGTCTGGATTGCCTTTTGGTGGCGGGATGCGGTCGATGATTGCTGCTAATATGTTTTCAACACCAAAACCGGTTTTCCCCGAGGCGTGAATAATTTCTTCTAATTTACATCCCAATAAATCCACAATATCATCGCTCACTTCCTCTGGATTCGCGCTAGGTAAATCAACTTTGTTCAAAACCGGAATAATTTCCAAGTCGTTTTCTAAAGCCAAATACAAATTCGAAATGGTTTGTGCTTGTATGCTTTGCGCCGCATCTACAATCAAAAGCGCGCCTTCACAAGCTGCGATCGATCGCGAAACTTCATAGGAGAAATCAACGTGTCCCGGCGTGTCAATCAAATTCAAAATATATTCTTCTCCTTTATAGGTATATTCCATCTGAATCGCGTGACTCTTGATGGTAATCCCACGCTCGCGCTCCAAGTCCATATTGTCTAGCAATTGCGCCTTTTCCTCACGGGCAGTTACGGTTTGCGTCGCGCCCAAAAGACGATCGGCCAACGTGCTTTTCCCGTGATCAATATGCGCAATAATGCAAAAATTTCGAATATGTTTCATTTTTTCCGTCATCTCTCTAGTCTTGTCTTTTGATTCTTGTCTCTTTCATTGGGGCGTTTCCCTACGGGCCGGGCTTTTCGCACTCGCTTTTTTTGCGTCGTAAACTTTACAAAAAAGAGCTCAGACAAATGCGCCAATCCCTAACGCAACTCCGCATTAGCCTGCAAATATAGTTCAAACTTCGTCAGCCTCAAAGGACTAATCAAACAAAACTACCGAATCCAAAAATATGCACACGTCTTCTTGCTTCTTGTCTCATGTTTCTTTTTCCTAACGCCTTTTCCTTCAAATTCCTTACTTTTGTCGCATGATCAAAATCGGCAACATCGAATTACCAGATTTCCCCTTACTTCTTGCCCCTATGGAAGACGTGAGCGATCCGCCATTTCGCCGCTTGTGCAAACTGCATGGCGCGGATTTGATGTTTAGCGAATTTATTTCGTCTGAAGGTTTGATTCGTGATGCGATCAAGAGTCGTCAAAAGTTAGACATCTTCGATTATGAACGCCCGGTTGGCATTCAGATTTTTGGCGGAGACGAAGAAGCGATGGCGATGTCTTCTAAAATTGTATCTACAGTAAATCCCGATTTGATTGATATTAATTTTGGATGTCCGGTGAAGAAAGTAGTGTGTAAAGGCGCAGGTGCTGCGGTTTTAAAAGACGTCGATTTGATGGTGCGCTTAACCAAAGCCGTAATCCGAAGTACAGATTTGCCGGTAACGGTAAAAACGCGTTTGGGTTGGGATGAGAATTCCATCAACATTGATGAGGTTGCCGAAAGGCTTCAAGATATCGGTGTGCAAGCGCTATCGATTCACGGCAGAACGCGCGCGCAATTGTATAAAGGCGATGCCGATTGGTCGCACATTGCAAGAGTAAAAAACAATCCCAGAATTACCATTCCCATTTTCGGAAATGGAGATGTCACTTCGGTCGAGAAAGCTTTAGAATATAAAAACAGATATGGCGTCGACGGCATTATGATTGGTCGCGCTGCGATTGGTTATCCTTGGTTTTTTAATGAAGTGAAACATTATTTTGCTACTGGTGAGCATTTACCAAAACCTACGATTGAAGATCGAGTTGAAGCTGCGAAGAATCATCTGCAATGGGCGATGGACTGGAAAGGGCAACATTTGGGAATTGTAGAAACTCGCAGACATTACACCAATTACTTTAAAGGGTTGCCGAACTTTAAGGAGTTTAGAACTCGTATGGTGACAAGTGAAGATCCAAATTTTATTTTTGAAACTTTTGATGACGTCTTGGAAAAATTCAGCGGCATAGAAATACAATAGTTGTGCTATCTGGGAACCGCGTTAAGGATGGAGCAATTGTTTAACTTCGTTCAGTTCGGCTTCGCCTCGGGTGAGCTATTTTTTGTTTTTGATAATGCCCCTCGACTGCGCTCGGGGTGACAAAACAAAAAAAGCGAGTGCGACAGCCTGACCCAAAGGGGAACGCCCAAAAATTAAATATCTTCCAACAACTTTTTAGTTACACGACTCGAAGCAATCCAGGAGGCTACGATGCCTAAGGAAATAATGGTAGCTAAAACAATGATTACATTTAAGAAAGAAAAAATGACAGGATACGCCAAAGTCGGTGTAATCATGATCAGCTGAAATTGTTGTTGCAACAGTACAATTCCGATTCCTAATATCAGACCGAAAATACCACCAAAGACGCTTAGTAAAGTGCCTTGTAGGAAGAATATTTTCCTCAAATCTTTGACTTCAGTACCGAGATTAAAAAGTGTTTTTAGATTTTTTTTCTTGTCGAGAATCATCATGATGAGCGCGCCAATTAAGTTAAAAAGCGCGATGATAATCACTAAAGTAAAGATGAGGTAAACGGCAATATTTTCGGTGTTGAGCATTTTGTATAAACTGTCGTTGAGTTGTGCTCTGTTTTTGATGGTTACGTTGTTGTTGAAGATGGCTTGAATTTGAGCGATGATCTCTTTTTCATTGGAATCAGGTTTTACTTTAATTTCAATCGCGGAAATTTGATTGGATTGAAATTCTAGTAAAGACTGTGTTAAGGTTAAGTCTGCAAAAACAAATTTGGAGTCGAGATCTTCGCTAATGGCGTAAATTCCTACTGGCGCTAATTTGCATTTATTGAAAGCGCTTTCAGGATTTTCTATGTTGCCTTTTCCCGCTTTGGGAACAAAAACTTCAAAAGGATGATTGAAATCGAATAATCCGAGTGATAATTTTTGAGAAATTCCATAACCCACAACCACTTGGTTGGTAAGCGGTTCGAACCACTCGCCTTGGTAAATGTTTTTCTGTACAGGATTTACTTTAGAGAAAAGCGAATCGACACCCTTAATGTAAGTCACTTGCTCTTTGCCGTCGAAAAGGAATAAAACGCGTTCTTCGATGATTCGACTTGCGGCGGAAACACCATTAATATTGGAGATTTTGGATAATTGTTCAGGAGTTGCTCGTAACGATTTTCCAGTGGTATTCAACACTTTTAAATCAGGATCAAAATCATTACTAAACGAAAGGCTAAAGTCTTTGAGACCAGTAAAAACAGAAAGCACGACAAATAGCGCCAAGGCTCCAACGACAATTCCAACTGAGGCAATGCCATTAATGATATTAATCGCATTGTTTTTACTAGCGCTTCTCAGATATCGTTTGGCTATGTAGAGCGGAAAATTCAAGTTAAGATTTTCTACGTCTTTCTAGTAAGTCGCGATTTTCAATCGGATTTTCTTTGGATGCTAAGGCGTTGTCAATTTTTTCGATGTAGTCGAGTGAGTCATCGATAAAAAAAGTAAGATTGGGAACTTTGCGCAATTGCAATCGCACGCGTTGTGACAAATCATGTTTGATTAAAACAGAATTTGTCTTGATCGCAGCAAGTGTTTCTTTTGCTTTGTCTTGCGGAAAAATACTCAAATGTACAGTTGCGACAGATAAATCGGTAGTTACGCTCACTTTAGAAACAGAAATAATCAAATTAGAAATGCCGTTTTTTCGTATTTCACCTTGAAGAATATCTACTAAATCCTTTTGAATTACGCCACCAATTTTTTTCTGTCTATTTGTTTCCATGGGGCAAAAATACAATAAGCAATTGAAATTGCTTCGCCAGTTCGCAAATAAATTGCTCGGGGAACAATTGATAATTGATAATTTTTAGGAACTTATTCCTGCTCTACGCTAAAATGCATAGCATTCACTGAACTCCGCTGAAAAAAATTAATCAGTGAAGTAATCTTTTGTGCCACTCGAGCAAAGCGAACTGACGAAGTAAACAATGGCACAAAAGGATGCCGCTGCACACGAGCAAAGCGAACTGGCGAAGCAATCAGGGCTATGACTTCAGATTTCTCATCAACTTTGCGGTCTTTGCGAAAAACTTTGCGAACTTTGCGGTAAAATTAACTCTATGAGAAAAATAGAACACATAGGTATTGCCGTGAAAGATTTAGAGGTTTCCAATCTTATTTTCGAAAAACTTTTCGGTGCGCCACCCTACAAATCTGAAGAAGTAGCCAGTGAAGGCGTGAAGACGTCCTTTTTTCACAGCGGACCTAACAAGATTGAGTTGTTAGAAGCGACGAATGCTGATAGTCCAATTGCAAAGTTTATTGAAAAAAAAGGAGAAGGAATTCATCATATCGCTTTTGATGTAGCGGATATTGTTTCAGAAACAAAACGGTTACAAGAGGAAGGTTTTGTGGTCTTAAATGAAATTCCAAAGAAAGGAGCGGATAATAAGTTAGTGGTTTTTTTACATCCTAAGTCT
>CALPOS020000063.1 GCA_943325255.2 Sphingobacterium thalpophilum | reverse complement strand
TTTGTATCAATTGAGAAAACTCAATTATGAACTGATGAATTTTGCGATCAAAAATGCAAATTTATATGTGTGTGATATTTCATCAATTCACAATCAAGTAGGAAAACTCAATTTCTTCCAACCTTCCGTCTATATCAATACCGAAATGGTCTCGAATATTGAGGTATTGCCATTAATAGCAGAAAAAAACCTAGCATTAATTAGTGCCTTGAACGGAAAATTCAAAGAATGCGTCATTCTTGATCTCGAGAATACGACTTGGGCTTCAATTCAATAAAGGGACGATGAATTCAACCGTTAAGCGATGGTCGATTTATGCCATGATTACCGTGTTTATTTTACTTTTTGGTGGTAAACAAAACAATTTTATTTATTTTCAATTTTAATCAAAGCGAAGAAAAATGAAGTAGTTTGTTAGAAAGTTTTTTTGATTTTTAGGGATCAATGTGACGGTTTATCTGCTCTCTGTTTTGTTGTTATTAAGTTCCTTTACAGGATTCCAGAAAAGGCAAGAAAATTCAAAATTTGAAAACAAAAGTTTTGACATGATTGTTTTGAGAAATAAGATGGACGTAGATGGGAATGGTGCCAATTATATAAAAAAATGAACTTTCAACCTACAATCTTTCGGTCGCTGATGATGATGTATCGACCTCTTTCTTTTTGTTATCGAACTTCCGGGATCAAATTGTAACTAAAATAATTTGCCTTTTTAGAAGGTCGCAAAATTGAAAAATGGAAGAACACAGAACATATATAAATTCAATAAAAATACGCTAGCGTCAAAAATTTTCCATCCTGCAACTAACTGGTTAGATTAAGACCATCTTAACCAAAACGGCGAAACAAAAATTACGACCTGTCTTTTAGACCAAGTACAAGCGAAAGAACTAAACAACCCACTTTAATCTCAAAATAACCCATGATACAAATAGGATTTACAGGCGATTTTTGTCCATGGATGCGCATCGAAGAACAACATAAACGCGACCAGTGGAAACCACTATTTGAAACCGTAGTGCCGTTTTTCAACCAAAATGATTTGAATATATTGGATTTAGAGTGTCCGCTCACAACGTCTCATTCAAAGATTAGCAAAACTGGACCGCATATTAAGGCGCACCCAGCTACAGCCAATATCCTCGATCACTTAAATTGTAGTGTCGTTGCCACTGCCAACAACCATTTCAAGGATTACGATTGGGAAGGCATGGCAGAAACATACGACACTTTGCGAAAACACGATATCAAGTGGTTTGGCAGTGGAGCGAACCTAACTGAAGCGTCTAAAACGTTTTATTGGGAAAAAGAAGACACCAAGTTTGCCTTTATTAATATTGCAGAAAACGAATGGACTACAACCTTTGGTATAGAACCAGGCTGTCATCCGATAGATTTAGCGAGTGTTTTTAATCAAATTCAAGAAGCTAAGAAAACTGCCGATTTTATTGTAGTCATTGTTCATGGTGGACATGAGCATTATGATTTGCCGAGCCCAAGAATGAAAAAATGGTATCGCTTTTTTGTTGACGCTGGAGCAAGTGCAGTTATTGCGCATCACACTCATATTATTTCCGGGTATGAAGTCTATCATGAGGCACCGATTTTTTACAGTTTAGGCAATTTCTGCTTTGATTGGGAAGGCATGCGTGATTTACCGTGGAATAAAGGCATGATTGTTCGACTCCAATTTGAAAAAGGGAAGCCGATTACATTTGAAAGAGCGTATGTCGAGCATAATACCGATGAGGTGGGTGTTAGATTACTTTCCTCCGAGGAAAGGAAAAAGATAGAAGTACACCAAGAACAATTGAATACCATTATTGCAGATGATTCAAAATTGCAAAAAGCATTTGACGATTATGTGCAACAATGGAAACCCGTAATGAACACCTGGATTCAACCCTATAAAGGAAAATATTTGCCAAGTTTGTATAAGAAAGGACTTTTACCTTCTATTATTACCAAAAACAAAAAATTGTTATTTACGAATTTGATTCGGTGTGAAGCGCATCGTGATATTTTGATTAATTCTATAAACCCCAACAAATAGTTATGTGCGGATTTACAGGCTACTATAATTTTGATTCTAAAAAAGAAACTAGCAATCAGACAATTCGGGAAATGCTTGCTATTCAAAAGCATCGCGGGCCAGACGATTCTGGAATTGTTGGAATAGATACAAAAACCAAGTCATTTGAAGCCATTTCGATTTCCGAAGACAAGCACTTTGCAAGCGAGAAAGACCTTGTTTTTGGTTTTAATCGTCTGAGTATTTTGGATCTTTCACCTATGGGACACCAACCTATGGCTAGTCCAGATGGACAAGTAGTTTTGATGATGAACGGTGAGGTGTATAATGCCTTCGATTATAAGTCCGATTTAGAAAGTAAAGGACATCATTTTAAAAGCACTACTGATACCGAAGTTGTTTTGCATTTGTATCTTGAATACGGCATGGATCAAATGATATTGATGCTCAATGGCATGTTTGCCTTAGCGATATATGATTTTCGATTGGATACTTTGTTCTTAGCACGCGATCGATTTGGAATTAAGCCGCTTTACCTTTTGAAAGAAAAGGGAAGATTGGCTTTTGCTTCTGAAATGAAGAGTTTTAAAGCGCTACCAGATTTCACATTCGAAGCAGATTTTGAAAAAATGGATGAGTTCTTACTATTTAGAAATGTCATCAACAATTCGCTCTTCAAAAACATCACGAATTGTATTCCAGGAACCTATCTAACGGTCAAAGCGGGTATCATTACTTCTCATCAATATTACGATGTTAATACAGAAGGCAGTCAGCAGATTTCTAGTGGAGAAAGCAAAGCAGTGTTAGAAAATGCTTTACAAAAAAGTGTACATTCTCAGATGATTAGTGATGTAAAATTGGGTTGTCAGCTCTCTGGCGGAGTCGATTCTTCATTGGTTAGTTATTATGCAGCAAAGGCCCTCCAACACGGGAATCTTGAGACCATCTCTATTGTATTCAAAGACCCAAAATTTTCGGAAGAAAAGTACATTGACCTTGTTGCCGAGCAGTTGTCATTGCATGCTCATAAATTTGAAATGGAAGCCAACTACTATTTTGATGTACTCGAAAAAGCGATTTGGCATTTCGAACAGCCGATGAATCATCCCAATACTATTGGCATCTACTTGTTGAGTCAAGAAGCAAAGAAACACGTCACTGTTTTATTAAGTGGAGAAGGAGCAGACGAGTCGTTGGCTGGATATAGTCGATTTGTGCGTGCGACTCAGTTCCCGTTTTTTAGAAAAACATTTTTTAGTGCCTTAAAGAAAAATTTAAATAACATCTCCGAATTTCTGAGTTACTACCTCGATAGTAACAAAAGGATGATTATGGAATCTGCCTTTGGAAGCCTTGAAACAGCGCATGCCCTTAAATCAAATTTTAGTTTGCAAAATGCCATTGAAGATCGATCAGCAACGCTGAAAGCAATGAAAGGCGATACGATTTTAAGACAAAGAAAGTTCGAATTGTTGACTTACTTACCTGATTTACTGATGCGTCAAGATAAAATGTCGATGGCGCATTCTATCGAGAATCGGGTCCCATTCTTAGATAATGAAATGGTAAGTACTTCCTTGAAAATTTCAGGCGCCGATTTGGTTGGAAAACATCGCGGGAAAGACGAAGCTAAAGTTGTTTTGAAAGATATTTGTGCAGAAAAATTCGGAGAAAAATTTGCCTATCGGCAAAAAATGGGATTTGGAATTCCGCTGCGTGCGTTTATGTCGTCAGCCACATTTCAAGACAAGTGGAAAACGCAAGTAGCGCCCGGAATTCAGCAGCGTGGTCTATTTAAGATGGAAGCACTTAACAGTTGGGTTGATAACATTTCGAAAGCAACACCAGAGCAATTAGACGCCATTTGGTTAATGCTTGGATTCGAATTGTGGGCACAGCAGTATTTGGATGGAGCAGGAAAGGGTTAATCGTTTAGGAAAAGTTTAATCGTTGTTTAGCAGATATTACTTATAAAATAAATTGCAAATATTGCCTTCAATTAAAGCAATAAACGGTTAACCGAATAAACAATTAACCGATTTAAAAAAAATTGAAAATGATATCGAAATTAAGATTTAAATTCAAATGATAGCAATTCACAATAACAATAGTCCAGTGCTGTTTCATTTCAAATGGATTGACTATTGTCAGAAGAACAATATACCCTTTAAGTTAGTCAATTGTTACGCGACAGATATTGTTCATCAGCTCAAAGATTGTTCAGCCCTGATGTGGCACTATCATCAAGCAGAGCCATCGGACATTGTCATGTCAAAATCCTTGCTTTTTTCTATGGAGCAAAGCGGCATGAAAGTTTTCCCTGACTTTAATACCGCCTGGCATTTTGACGATAAAGTTGGACAAAAATATTTGCTGGAAGCCTTAGAGATCGATATCGTAAAGACTTGGGTTTTTTATAGTGAGCAAGTTGCTTTGGACTGGATAGCGAACACCACTTTCCCCAAAGTTTTTAAGCTTCGAGGAGGAGCAGGTTCTCAGAATGTGCAACTCATTCACAGCGCCAATGAGGCTAGGAAACTGACTAAAAAAGCATTTGGAAAAGGTTTTCCAGCCTACGATGCTTGGGAGAGTATCCAAGAAAGATATAGAAAATGGCGACTTGGAAAGACAGATGCCTTCGATGTTGTAAAGGGATTTGTTCGTTTAGTAAAACCACCGCGCTATGCCAGCGTGATTGGGAATGAAATGAATTATTTATATTTTCAAGAATTTATTGCCAACAATGACTGTGATATTCGCATCGTTATTGTAGATGGAAAAGCATTTGGCATCAAGCGAATGAATCGCAAGGACGATTTTCGAGCGTCTGGTAGCGGGTTTATTATTTATGATAAAGACGCCATCGACGAGCGATTTGTAAAAGTTTCTTTTGAATATCAAAAAAAACTAAAAGCACAATGTATCGCCTACGATTATGTATTGGATGGAAATAATCAACCGTTGCTCATTGAAATCAGCTACGGATTTGCCAATGCGGGCTACGATGATTGTCCAGGTTATTGGGATGAACAGTTGGTTTGGCATGAAGGGAAGTTTAATCCTTACGGTTGGATGGTGGATCTAATTTTAAAAAACTAAGATGAGGATATTAATCATAGGTTCTAGAGGGTTTATCGGATTTCATGCAATGGAATACTTTAAGAAACAGAACTTTGCTGTATTGGGTTGTGATGTTGTCACGGATTACGTCAGTAAGGACTATTTTCAAATTGACGCCACCAATTCTGATTTTCATGCGCTATTTGAAAAACACCAATTCGATGCCTGCATCAATTGTTCGGGAGCGGCAAGTGTTGCTTTGTCTATAGAATTTCCACTAAAAGACTTTAATCTGAATACCTTAAACGTTTTTAAGATTTTAGAAGCGATTAGATCCTATCAGCCCTCGTGTAAATTCATCAATTTGTCTAGCGCCGCGGTTTACGGAAATCCGACGCAATTGCCAATCAATGAAAATGTAACATTGCAGCCATTGTCACCCTATGGAATCCATAAATTGCAAGCAGAGCAAATCGTCAAAGAGTTTTGCGACTTTTATCAAATACAAACTTGCTCACTGCGTATTTTTTCTGCTTATGGAAATGGCTTAAGAAAACAACTTTTCTGGGATATGTATCAAAAGTTTTTGAATGCGGATTCAATAGCCCTATACGGAACTGGAAAAGAAAGTAGAGATTTCATTCATGTTGATGATATCGTCCATGCTTTTCACTTAGTTCTTGATAACGGAAAATTTAATGGTGAGGCGATTAATATTGCCAATGGCGAAGAATTTACTATTGAGTACGTTGCCGAATTATTTAGAAGCAATTTCAAAGGGCAAAAAACAATTACGTTTAACAATCAAGTGAAACAAGGAGATCCACTCAATTGGAGAGCTGATATCTCGTTATTGAAGTCTTTAGGATATCAGCAAACCGTATCGCTGGAAGAAGGAATACAAAGCTATATACAATGGGTAAATTCGCTCTAAAGTAAGATGGAGACTATTATAAAAAAAGATATTTGTTTTGTGATTCATTCCCTTCAAGCCGGTGGAATGGAGCGCGTGATGTCGGAACTTCTCAATTACTTCGCTGAGAGTAATCGCTATCATGTTCATTTAGTACTATACGGAATTAACCGTGATGTCTTTTATGACATCTCAAAAGACATTATTATTTATCGTCCATCATTTAAATTTGACAATTCAAAGCGATTGCTTTCTACAATCAAAACAAACTTTTTCCTGAGAAAAACAATACAAAAAATCAATCCAATTGCAGCGCTTTCTTTTGGCGAACGATGGAATAGTATGGTTTTACTAGCACTTCTAGGAACGATAGTTCCGCTCTACGTTTCAGATCGTGCCCAGCCAAATAAAAGCTTAGGAAAATTGCATGATAGTTTGCGCAAATGGTTGTATCCAAAAGCGACAGGCGTGATAGTGCAAACGGAAAAGGCTTTAGACATATACAAAGGGATGTATGCTCATGCTAATTTTAAAGTAATTGGAAATCCGATTAGGCAGATTCCTGCGCAAGATATTCCTCGAGAAAATTGCATTTTGATGGTGGGACGTTATATTAAATCGAAGCAGCAAGATGTTTTGATTGAGATCTTTTCAAAGTTGACTGCCCCAGATTGGAAGTTGGTGTTGGTTGGTTATGATCATTTAAAGCAAAGTAACCAAGAAGCATGGGAATCATTGGCTAGGAAGCTAGGTGTGGCCGATCGGGTTGTTTTTGCCGGAAAACAAGCAGACGTTGAACGGTATTACTTATCGAGTAAAATTTTTGCTTTTTCCTCCGCTTCAGAAGGGTTTCCCAATGTTGTTGGAGAAGCCATGTCGGCGGAGTTGCCTGTTGTTTCATTTGATTGTGTTGCAGGTCCAAGCGACCTGATTAGTAATGAAACCAATGGATTCCTGATACCGCTTGGTGATAAAGAACTATTCACTGAAAAATTGCAGCTTCTTATTGACGATTTTGAACTCAGAGAAAAAATGGCAATAAAGTCAAAAGAGCTTATTCAAAAGTTTGAATTAAACTATATTTGCAACGAATTTGAAAGTTTTTTGGTTTCAAATTAGGTAGGTTGTATTTATGAAAGAAAATAGATTTAGACTCGGAATTATTTTTAATTTTAATCCCAAATGGACGGGAGGTTTGATTTATATTTTGAACTGCATTAAAATCTTGGATTTTTTAGAAGACAAAGACAAACCAATCGTAGTGATTATTTATCCTGATTATTTGAAGAAATATCTTGAAGAAATATCCTATCCCTATCTAGAAACTTCTGCTCATCAGTTTCCTTCGATTTATAAAGGCTATGTTCAATCAGTTTTGAAAAATAAAAACGTCTTTGTCCATGATTTAGTTGTACAACATCACTTAGACGCAGTATTCCCCATGCATGACTATCCAGTAAAAAGTAAGTTAGACGCCAAATTAGTTTCTTGGTATGCTGATTTACAGCACATGTATTATCCTCAGTTTTTTACTAAGAAAAAACGGTTGGAAAGAAATGCTCGAATCAAGTTGATATTGAAAAATTCCAGAGACTTAGTAGTGTCAAGTCAAGCGGTCAAAGATGATTTCTTGCAGTTTTTCAAAGTGCCGAAAAGTTTGAAAATTCACATTTATCATTTTGTTTCAATAGTTGATCAGCTGCCACTACTGTCTAAGGAAGAAATTTTGAAAAAATATCATCTTCCTGAAAAGTATTTTATGATCAGTAATCAGTTCCATAAACACAAGAATCACAAAGTAGTTTTTAAGGCCTTAGCACATTTAAAAAATAGCGAACAAATACCACATTTGGCCATAACAGGAAGATTTCCAGAGGAACCAAATTCGGAATATTTGAGGGAGTTGCACCAAATTATTGATGAAAATAGTTTGAAAAGCGCCATCACATTTTTAGGTTTGATTCCACGTGGCGACCAATTACTGCTCATGAAATATGCAACAGCAATTATCCAGCCCAGTCTATTTGAAGGGTGGAGCACCGTAATTGAAGATTCAAAATCACTACAAGTTCCAGTAATTGCCAGTAATTTGAAAGTCAATATCGAGCAGTTGGCTGAAAAAGGAACCTACTTCGAATCACACAATGACGAAGCATTAGCAAGAATTTTAGAAAAATATCCATCACGAACTTTTGGAATGGATCTTTATGAATCTTATGACAGTAGAATGAAAAAAGCTGCTTACGAATTATTATCTGTTTTCAAATAATTAATACCAATGAATAAATCATCAAAAATATACGTGGCGGGCCATACAGGGATGGTTGGAAGTGCCATTTGGAGCGCATTGAAAAGTGCAGGTTACGACAATCTTGTTGGAAAAAACAGTAAAGAATTAGACCTAAGAAATCAAAATGCAGTACAAGAGTTTTTTGCCACTGAAAAACCTGACATCGTTATAGACGCTGCGGCAAGAGTCGGTGGTATCTTAGCGAACAACGACTATCCATTTACTTTCTTAATGGAAAACATGCAAATTCAAAACAATCTGATTGATACCGCATTAAAACAGGATGTTGAAAAATTTATTTTCTTAGGAAGCTCATGTATTTATCCGAAATTAGCACCACAACCACTAAAGGAAGAATGTTTGCTGACTTCGTCACTCGAGCCGACCAACGAATGGTACGCCATTGCAAAAATCTCTGGAGTTAAAAGCTGCGAAGCGATAAGAAAACAATATGGGAAAGATTTTGTGAGTCTAATGCCGACGAATTTGTATGGCCCGAATGACAATTTCGATTTGCAAACATCCCATGTTTTGCCTGCGATGATGCGGAAGTTCCACGAAGCCAAGGAAAACAATCATGCGCCGGTAACACTTTGGGGTTCGGGAACACCGATGCGAGAGTTTTTACATGTCAAAGATTTAGCAGAAGCGGTGGTTTTTGCTATGGAACACCAGTTTGAGGAAAATTTATATAATATTGGGACCGGCGTTGATTTAACAATCAAATCGTTGGCTGAGTTAATCCAAACAACAGTCGGGCACCAAGGCGAAATCATATGGGATCCTTCAAAACCAGACGGTACGCCAAAAAAATTGATGGATGTTACCAAAATGAAAAAGCAAGGTTGGAGTGCGAAAATTGCCTTAGAAGAAGGAATTCAATCGACCTACCAATGGTTTTTAGAACATTCAAATAACTACAAAGAAGTAAGAATTTAATTAGAAATATATTAAACTAGAAGCAATGAAAACGGCATTAATTACAGGAATAACAGGTCAAGATGGTGCATATTTAGCAGAGCTATTACTTGAAAAAGGATATATGGTTCATGGAATAAAAAGAAGATCATCGATGTTTAATACGGCACGTATCGATCATTTATATCAAGATCCACATGCCAAAGAAATTAAATTGAAGTTGCATTATGGTGACATGACCGATTCGATGAACCTGACGCGAATTATTCAAGAAGTGCAACCAGATGAAATTTATAACCTAGCAGCAATGTCTCATGTGAAAGTGAGTTTTGATACGCCAGAATATACAGCAAATGCCGATGGAATTGGAACGTTGCGACTTTTGGAAGCGGTTCGTCTGTTGGGGCTTCAGAATAAGACAAAGATTTATCAAGCGTCTACTTCAGAATTGTATGGCTTGGTACAAGCGGTTCCTCAGTCAGAAACCACGCCATTTTATCCTCGCTCGCCTTATGCGGTTGCGAAGATTTATGCTTATTGGATAACCGTAAATTACAGAGAGGCTTATAATATGTTTGCTTGTAATGGAATTCTTTTTAATCATGAATCGCCTTTGCGTGGAGAAACTTTCGTTACTCGAAAAATCACACGTGCGGTTGCCAAAATAGCTTTGGGACTTCAAAATGATTTATTTATGGGTAACCTTGATGCACAAAGAGATTGGGGCCATGCCAAAGATTATGTAGAAGCCATGTGGAGAATCTTACAGCAAGACGTAGCCGAAGATTATGTGATTGCCACAGGCGTAACGACTCGTGTACGTGATTTTATTAAAATGGCTTTTCAAGAAGTCGGTTTCAAAATTAGATTTGAAGGAGAAGGTGTCGATGAAAAAGGAATTTTGGAGTCTATCGATCAAGAAGTATATCAAAACGCTTTGGGGCATA
>CALPOS020000062.1 GCA_943325255.2 Sphingobacterium thalpophilum | reverse complement strand
GTGAACTTTCCTTGCAAATTTACCAATGGTACAGGATTTCCGTTTTCGTCTAACACCAACATTGGTGGTACTTCAGGAACCGCTTCCTTCGCCACTTTGGCGTCATCCGCTCCGAAAGTTGGCGCAGTATGAACGATTCCGGTTCCGTCTTCCGTGGTTACGAAATCACCTGAGATAACTCGGAATGCATTCTCCGGATTTTGATACGGCAATACGAATGGCAACAATTGTTCATATCGGATTCCTACTAGATCCAAACCTTTGCATTCAGCTAGAATTTGATACGGGATTTTCTTGTCGCCTTCTTTGAACTTTTCAAAATCATATGGTTCGTTGCTTTCGAAAAACGTTTTTCCGAATTGTTTTCCGACTAAGTTTTTAGCCAAAATCACATGGACTGGGCGGAAAGTATATTGATTAAAAGTACTTACAACGACATAATCGATTTTTGGCCCAACGGTTAATGCAGTGTTGGAAGGTAACGTCCATGGTGTGGTCGTCCAAGCGAGAATGTGAATGTCGCCAAAGCGCTTTAAGAAATCTGGCAACGAATCGGTTTTGGCTTTGAATTGTGCCACGACCGTTGTGTCTGTTACATCACGGTAACTTCCCGGTTGATTGACTTCATGCGAACTCAAACCCGTTCCAGCTTTTGGAGAATACGGTTGAATGGTGTAGCCTTTATACATCAAATCTTTGTCATAGATTTGTTTCAAAAGCCACCAAACGCTTTCCATATATTTGGACTTATAGGTGACATAAGGATCTTCCATATCGACCCAATAGCCCATTTTTTCGGTTAAGTCATTCCACACGTCTGTGTAGCGCATGACAGTTCTTTTGCAAGCTTCGTTATATTCTTCGATGGAAATTTTCTTTCCGATATCTTCTTTTGTAATTCCTAATTCTTTTTCGGTTCCGAGTTCAACCGGCAAACCGTGCGTATCCCAACCCGCTTTTCGTTTGACTTGAAAGCCTTTTTGGGTTTTGTATCGACAAAAAATATCTTTGATGGCACGTGCCATTACGTGATGAATTCCTGGTAAGCCATTAGCAGAAGGAGGCCCTTCGAAAAATACAAATGGGGTACTGCCTTCGCGTGTCGAAATGCTCTTTTCGAATATGGTTTCTTTTTTCCAAAAATCAAGAACTTCTGAGGCGACTGCGGGTAAGTCAAGTCCTTTGTATTCCGTAAATTTAGTGCTCATAATATCCTTTTCTAAAATCGAGATGCGAAAGTAATAAATTGTTGTGAGTTATAAGATGTTAGGCGAGAGTTTTTGCGTGAGCGGTTGCAGCGGCATCCTTTTTTGAGGCACGAAAAAAAGATAGAGCGAAAGACGCGACCTGCCCTTTTCGGCAGGGCACGCCCAAATTATGATGAAAAAACCTCTTTCAAGACCTCTAGAGATTTAGGTTTTTTAAATCCATCAAGATGTGAGCCGTAATAATCGACCAAAATGTTAAGTAGAATTTGACGTTCTGAGACATGAAATACTTTTTGATTGCTATCAAATTTTAGATCAATTAATTTTTTGAAAAGCTTTGTTTCGTTTTCTGTCAGTGATGACAGGCTATTGGATGACGAGAAAACACCATCTTTCATTTCGAAAAAAGGAAATTGAATGTCGGAAACATCAGGGTAAAATCCTAAATACTTAGTTATTTCTAGAAGAAAAACAACGTGAAAATTGGTGATTTCGTCGTGATGATCAAACCAATTTAGCGCCGATTCAAGAAAGTGAAATAGTGACTCATTTTTTTCTTCTTCATGAATAGCATGATGCAGCATTTCCGAGAGAAATAAGGTCATGGTGCTTTTGACAATATGGGAATGAATGGTTTGAAATGGATTGTCAATCTTGATTTCTTTGATTTGCTCTAACGTTCCTTTGTTTTTGTGAATCGCTTCAATTTCTACAACCGTTAAGGGTTGGAAATACGCTATTTTTTGATTTCCTTTTCGAGAAGAGAAGGCGTCACGAACAAAATAAGACTTCAGCCCATCAGACAATGTGAAGCATTTTACAATCAGGCTTTTTTCTTGAAATTTGAGTGAAGAGATTATAATTGCTTTGGTTTTGACTAACATGGGAAGTTTTCGTAGGTTAGTTTGGCACCTTGCTGTTACAAACTAGAACTGTTTTAGCGAATTATCATCACTTTTTTGACTTTTGTTTCTGATCCGTCATCGGCAGAAATAAAAATCATATAAACGCCAGAAGCGACTTTATATTTGCCAAAAGCCGTTGTATCCCATTCGATGGTTCCTCCTTCTGCAATAACTTCGTGTACTAAGTTGCCTTCAATATCCGAGATTTTTACGTTGGCTTTGTCTATCAAACCACTAATTTTTACTGTGCCTGCAAATTCTGGACGTACCGGATTAGGATAAACGTATACGTTGCTCAAATCTCCTTGTGCTGTTGTGGAAGTTCCTTTGAATGATACCAAACCTTTGTCGGTTGCGAAGAATACTTCTCCTGTGGTTCCATTGATATCAATATCATTGATGGTATTGCTTGGTAGTGGAGAATTGCTGGTTGTAAAATGATAGATGGTTTTTTGACCGTCTTGCGAAACGTAAAATACTCCTGAATCGATGGTGCCAATCCACTTGTTATTCGCACCGTCGACAAATATGTCAGAAATTGACTGTTCGTAGAGCAATTCTTGCGCTAAATTATCTTCAATAATAATGATCGGATTAGTTCTTAGAGTTTCATCAGAACTAAAACTATCAACATTAGAAAGAACACGAAGCCCGGCAAGCGTTCCAATCCATAGTTGATTGCGATTGTCAACTGCAACGGCTCTGGCATCAAATGACGGTAGATTGCCGCCTTCTGCTGCGCTGCTAATTACTCTAAAACGATTGTTTAGTGCTTCGTTAAATCCAATAACGCCATCTCTCCATGTTCCCATCCATTTAGTCCCGTTCTTATCAATTACCATTCTTCCAAATCGAAGTCTACCGAGAGCTGCATATACATTCTGCATGTCGAATGACTGCCACTGCCCATTTGGCTTAAGAACTTTCAACCCTTTTCTAACGATGCTATTAGTTACCCATAAATTGCCTGACTTATCGAAAGCAGTGCCGTTTATTCTGATATCGTCTGGAACTTGACCAACAATGGTCTGCAAACCATCTGACCCTGTATTGGTTGTGTTATATAATGTTGTCGCTTCGTCATTTTCTAACTTTAAGAGTCCTGAATAATAGGAACTAAAAAAAACCTGATTTTCATTATTAGGATTAACGGTTATCCTTGAGATCGACTTAGCTTCCAAAAGATCGTTGTAGGGGATATTGAGCCATCCGTTCTTACTGAATTTGCTAATTCCAAACTTAGCAAGACCTGTTGGTGTATAGGCGTATGGATTGTAATCAAGGTCATATCCTCCAAACACAGCCCAAAGATTTGACGATGATGCGTCTATTGCAAATACGTCATTCCGAAATGGCCCTTGTGGTGTTTTGTTCTCTATTGTTGAATCTGCTATACCCTTACTAAAAATTCCATCTTCGGTAGTTCCGAAGAAAACAATATTATTGATTATGGTTGCGCAAGTAAATTCAACCTGTACATCTTGAATCTGAGCACTTGAAATATCAGCCATCTGAACAATCACGTCGTTATAAATATACACGTGGTTCTTGGTTGTAACTAATAAATAAGATCCGCTGCTTCTAAGGTCATTTACAGGTTCTGGCAATTGAATCATCGGTACAAATGTACTCCCGTTAAATTTTTGCAAACTTCCATTGCTAGTGGTCGCAACCAGATTGTCTCCAATTTTTTCCACACCACTCCATCCAAATCCGGCAATTGAATTCCATTGATTAAAATCATTGAGGAACGGACTTGCAATATTCGCTGCTAAAATCCCATCGTTTTTCGAGGCTGCATATATGATCCCGTTAAAGACGGTGGTTTGTGCAATAGCAATTTGCGATCCGTTAGTTCCAATAAAAAATGTGTCCCCAAATTGTAAAGTACTTAGGTTGTATTGGACGATTCCAAAGTCGCAAGAAACATAAATCACTCCATTGTATTCCATAAAATGATTCACTCTTTTTACGTTTTGAGGGATTGACTTATTGATGATATCGACGACATTCAAAATCGACCCATCGACCTGATTGTAAACGATTATTAGTCCATTTTCATAACCAATTATCGTTTTCTTTAGTGATGGGCTATCGTAAATTGCTGTAATTGTTACACCTGAAAGGCCGTCAACAGTATTTATAGTTTTGATATCCCCAGAAATAATATCTTGCGAAAAAATTGCATTTTCAGTTGCTGCAAAAATTTTCGTTTCATCTTGCGAGATATCGTTTATCCGCATATAGGAAAAATAACCTTTCCACAACTTATTGTTTTGAGAATGACAAAAATGAATACTAAAAAATGCAACAAGAGTCAAAAAAATTATTTTCATTAAAAAAAGTTCTAGATTGAAGACAAATATAGTACAAAACGAAAAAAATCTTGTTTTAATATTTCAACAAATAAAAAAGCCTTTAAGCTAAGATAGTTAAAGGCTTTTTTTATTCTTATGCTGAAAATTATACTACTCCTTGTCCGAGCATTGCATCCGCAACTTTTACAAAACCAGCAATGTTCGCTCCTTTTACATAATCTACGTATCCAGTTCCATCCGAACCGTATTGCACGCAAGAGCTATGAATATTTAGCATAATATTTTTTAATCGATCATCTACTTCTTCGCTTGTCCAACTCAAACGCAAAGAGTTTTGAGACATTTCTAAACCAGAGGTTGCAACACCTCCAGCATTAGATGCTTTTCCTGGAGCAAATAATATTTTTGCATTTTGGAAAACTTCTACCGCTTCTGGCGTTGATGGCATATTGGCTCCTTCTGCTACACAAATACAACCATTTGCAACAAGTGTTTTTGCTTCTTCTGCGTTCAATTCGTTTTGCGTCGCGCAAGGCAAAGCTACATCACATTTTACTTCCCATGGTCGTTTACCTGCAACATATTTTGCATTTGGATATTTTTTAAGATAGTCACTGATTCTACCATAGTTTACGTTTTTGATTTCCATAACGTGCGCCAATTTTTCAACATCGATACCATCTGCATCATATATATAACCTGCAGAATCAGACATGGTTACCACTTTACCTCCAAGCTGCGTCGCTTTTTCTGCGGCATATTGTGCTACATTTCCTGAGCCTGAGATTACTACTGTTTTGCCTTTGAAACTGTCTCCTTTTGTCGCTAACATACTTTGTGCAAAGTAAACGTCTCCATACCCTGTAGCTTCTGGACGAATTAAAGATCCTCCAAAAGAGATTCCCTTACCGGTTAAAACTCCCGTAAATTCATTTCTCAATTTCTTATACTGACCAAACATATAGCCCACTTCTCTTCCGCCAACGCCAATATCCCCCGCAGGAACATCAGTATCAGCACCGATGTGTTTTGATAATTCAGTCATAAATGCTTGACAAAAACGCATAATTTCTATGTCAGATTTCCCTTTGGGGTCAAAATCAGCGCCTCCTTTTCCTCCGCCCATTGGCAATGTGGTCAAACTGTTTTTAAAAGTTTGTTCAAAAGCTAAGAATTTCAGAATACTCAAATTTACTGAGGGATGAAAACGAATTCCTCCTTTATAAGGCCCAATTGCTGAATTCATTTGAATTCTGTAACCTCTGTTTACTTGAGTAGTTCCAGAATCATCGATCCAGGTTACCCGGAACATTATGACACGTTCCGCTTCGACCATTCTTTCCAAAAGCATTTTGTTCTGGTACTTTTTGTTTTCTTCAATAAAAGGGATTACAGTTTCCGCAACTTCCTTTACTGCCTGCATAAATTCAGGTTCGTTTGGATTTCTTTTTGAAACTGCTTCAATAAAAGTTGTAATACTTTGTGACATGATTTATAGATTAGTAGCGTTTAAGAAAACGTTTTCGTTAATTGGCGACAAATATACATTTTTATCAAAATATGTATTGTTTTTTTTTGCAAAATGAATTTTTAAAATATTCCTCTAGTTTAGTTTAATAACTGTAGCATTTCGATGGCTATTGAAACAATTTTCTTGCTTTTACGTTATTAAAAATGTATTTTTTTTATTTTATTTTAGAAGTGAATGATGTTTTTATATATTTGTCGAGAATTGATTTAATTAGTATGCAAACACCAAAGTATTTTATCGCAATCATCTTGTTTTTGTTTGGTTACTCAAGTGAGATAATTGCCCAATATGGTTTTTCACACGAGGTTGGTGTAATTGCTGGTCCTGTGGCATTTCAATCAGATTATGGCGAAAGACATAATTACGACACCAATTTTGGAAATACAGGCTATGGCATTGGTCTTATACATTACTTAAATTTTTCTTACAAAGCGGATTGTAATTGCTACACTCCTGAAACTTACTTCAACGACCACTTCAAGTTAAGAAGCGAATTATCATACAATAAAACCAATCTCAGGCATTACGGAGAATATGTTGAAGGTGATAAAAAGAAATTATTCAATCGCCAATTAAGAGGCATGAGAGGAAGTACTGCAGTAACGAATATAGGAATGCAATTAGAGTATTTCCCTTTAAGCATTCGTGATTTCACCTCAAACGTCGGTTCCTTAGCTCCTTTCATAAGTTTAGGAGGTCAGTTTAGTTTTTATGATCCTGAGGCTTATTCCACTCTTGGAAGGTTAGACACTCCAGCGACTACCCCTGTTAAATATTTCGGCGCAACGCAAAATAGCAGCGGCACCGTTTGGTCTGTTGTAGGTAGCGTCGGAACAAGATATAAGTTGTCTCCTTTATCTGATTTGATGGTAGATTTTAGATTACAGTACTATTTCTCTAATTGGGTGGACGGATTAAATCCAAATCCTAGCAGATATCCAGAAAACAAAGCGAACGATTGGTTGGTTTGGTTTAACGTAGGTTATATTTATTACGTTCAATAAGATTCAAAAAAATTAAAAATAGAAAAGAGGGAGTCTCAAAACTATGAGATTCCCTCTTTTGTTTTATTTATTAACAGAATATTCTCGGAAAATGCCGGTTTAGTCTTTATAATTGGAATATAAATCAAATTTTATTATAGAATTCGCAACGAATTTTGTGATTTTTTAGTTCTGAGACGGCTTCTTTTTTGTTATTTATTGTTAAGCTAACGCTTGTTGCAAGTCGGCAATCAAATCTTCTGCATCTTCGATCCCGACACTAAGACGAACCAAATCATCCGTGATTCCAATTTCCTTTCTCTTATCCTCCGGTATCGAAGCATGTGTCATTAATGCCGGGTGATTGGCCAACGATTCTACACCGCCAAGAGATTCTGCCAAGGTAAATACTTTTACTTTTTCTAAAAAGGCAATCGCATCTTCTTTTAAGCCCGAAGTGAATGTAAATGAAACCATTCCGCCAAATCCGCTCATTTGTTTTTTTGCAATTTCATGATGCGGATGGCTGCTTAATCCTGGATAATATACGGTTTTTATTTTGGGATGATTGCTTAAAAATGCCACTACTTTTTCCCCATTCTCACAATGTCTTTGCACTCTTAAATGTAGTGTCTTAATTCCTCTCAAAACCAAGAAACTATCCATTGGCCCTAAAGTGGCACCCGTTGCAAATTGCTGAAAATGCAATTGTGCTCCTAACGCTTCGTCCTTTACGATCAGTGCTCCAGCAATCACATCCGAATGACCACCAAGATATTTTGTTGCGGAATGCATAACAATATCTGCTCCCAAATCAAGAGGCCTTTGCAAATAAGGCGTTGCAAAAGTATTGTCTACGGCAAAAAGTATATTTTTGGCTTTTGTAATCTTTGCAATTTCGGCGATATCAGCCAATTTCATCAGTGGATTTGTTGGTGTTTCTACCCATACCAATTTTGTGTTTTCATTAATCAATGACTGAAGTTTCTCCAAATCGGTCATATCCACAAAATGAAATTTGATTCCTGAATCTTTATAAATTCTGGTAAACATTCTATAGGTTCCACCGTATAAATCATCCATGGCAATCACTTCGTCTCCAGCCTTGAAAGAACGCAGAAGACAATCTGTTGCCGCTAAACCTGAAGAGAATGCCAATCCACGCGATCCATTTTCTATACTTGCTAACGCCAATTCCAACGCAGTTCTCGTAGGATTGGCAGCTCTGCTGTATTCGTAATCGGGATTAACTGGTTGCCCTGGACTAATTTGGGCGAAAGTAGAAGTTTGATAAACCGGTGGCATCACTGCTCCTGTACTTGGGTCATGGTGTTGTCCGCCATGAATTGTTTTGGTATTAAATTTCATGCTGATTTTTTTGCAAATGTATTAAATAAACTTTCTAATATTCATCATAAAACCAAGATGCAAAGCTTCGTGATAATTATTAAATTCTAACGCTTCTTTGGTAGACTGCAGATTAAAACCAGTCGAAGTATTGTATTCCTGATACGATGTAAATTTACCTTCGTTATAATCTGCCTTTGTTTTTTCAATTAATGAAATCAAAAGGTCTTTTAACTGATTAACTTCCTCAACTGTAGTGCTCCCAGTTGGCTTTGAACCATTTTTATAGGTTTCCACCAAACTTTCTTCAATATAACTTGGCATACCAGAATGCCGATAAACCAAACCTTGCTGCGAAACTATAATATGCCCAATATTCCAAATCAGATTATTGCTAAACCCATCCGGAATCTTATTGAGTTGCTCCAAAGTATAACTATTCAAAAATTTTAAATACAATTGCCTATTGGTTTCCCAAATTTTGAAGGTTGTTTCCATAAAATATTTTTGATAAAAATACTGCTTTTAAGTCTTAAATGAATTTCCTTTGCACTTAGAATCTCGAAATTTATGAACAAATTATACTATCTCGCGTCTTGTGATACTTGTCGAAAAATTATCAAATCGCTGCCGAAAAATGAGGATTTGGTGTTTCACGATATCAAGCAAAATCCAATAACGGTTGAAGAATTAGAAGACCTGAAGCGGCTTTCAGGAACTTACGAAGCATTGTTTAGCAGAAAGGCACAATTGTATAAGTCTTTAGATTTAAAAAACAAATCACTCACCGAAAACGATTACCGCGATTATATTTTACAACATTATACTTTCTTAAGTCGACCGGTTTTTATCATTAATGATAAGATCTACATCGGCAACAATTCCAAAGTAATTCAAGAAGTACATAAAGCCTTGTCCTAATGTCAAAAAGAAATTTGGCTCTGTTTTCTGCAACCATGGTGTCTGTTATTTATGGACTCACATTTACAATTGCAAAAGATGTGATGCCGGTTTACATTTTGCCTTTTGGATTTATCTTACTGCGCGTCAGTGGCGCTGTAGTCCTTTTTTGGGCGGTATCTTTTTTAGGTCCAAAAGAAAAAGTACTACTGGCTGATTTTCCTCGAATTATCGCAGCGGCTTTCTTCGGTGTTGCGCTCAACATGCTTACATTTTTTAAAGGATTGAGTTTAACTTCGCCTATTTCGGCAGCCGTTATTATGGTTACAACACCGATAATCGTGCTCATTTTGTCATCAATATTGATGAAAGAAATAATGAAAAAAAGAAAAATCACTGGAATTGTCATTGGCCTTATCGGCACTGTTTTTCTGATTGTTTTCGGAAAATCAGTCGGATATGCAACGCACGCTGAATTAGGTAATTTGTTAGTGTTTATCAATGCGGTGTCTTACGGATGTTATTTGATTTTAGTCAAGAAGCTCATGGACAAATACAACGCCTTTACTTTTGTAAAATGGATTTACACTTTCGGATTTCTGATGGTTCTCCCTTTTGGATGGAATGAGTTTCTAGCCATCGATTGGCACCACATTCCAACGAACTTATATTGGAAAATTGGATTTGTAATTCTATTCTCCACCTTTTTCACCTATCTTCTCAATTTATTGTCGATGCGAGAACTTAAACCAACCGCCGTCGCGGTTTTTATATACTTGCAACCGTTGTTTGCCGCCATCATTGCCGTTGGATTAGGGAAAGATGAATTGACTTGGGTAAAAATTTCAGCTTCCATTTTGATTTTCATCGGCGTTTATCTAGTAACTCACAAAAATCCGTCTGACATCGACTCATAAACAATCAGCATTTTACTTATCTTTGAGCTCTTTTTAGTACAATTTATATGATACAATCAATGACGGGTTTTGGCAAAGCCTCTT
>CALPOS020000061.1 GCA_943325255.2 Sphingobacterium thalpophilum | reverse complement strand
AGAAAAGATCTTACTGGCGAAGAATTAGCGGAAATAAAATCGAGCGCCGTTCCTTTTGATGAACTTTCTTTAATTGGCAAACCCACACTAATTTTAGAAGGTATCGAGGTTTATAATGATGCTGACACTTATGTCATCAAGGATGGAAATGCTACATATTTTTACGATGTGAAAACAGGACTGAAAGTCGCCGAGGTGAAATCGATGGATGTAGGCGGACAACTGATTTCGCAAACTAGTAATTTTAGCGACTATCGTGAAGTCAATGGAATAAAAATTCCTTATGTAAACTCAATCAATATCGGAATGGAAATTTTACTGACGACCACTGACGTCAAAATAAATGAAGGTGTTTCAGAAGCTGATTTCCAATAATTCAAATCCCAAAAGCGGTATTCACTTGGATTTTATTTTTTACTTGTCAAATAAACGCCAAACAGAATAATACTGGCTCCTAGTAATTGAACAATCGTTAACATTTCTTCGTCTAGCATTCCCCAGAAAAAAGCGACGATTGGAATCAAATACGTTACCGATGTGGCAAAAACAGGTGTCGCCATTTGAATTAACTTAAAGAAAATGATATTCGCAATTCCTGTCCCTACGATTCCTAGAATCATAATATAAAAGACAGCACTTTGGACTTCAACTTTATGCACCGTATTCATAAATCCAGTTGAAAATAGGATGACTAGCGCTGGAACTAGCATCACGGTAAAATTTCCAGTACTGATACTCAGCGGTGATAAATCTGATAGATATCTTTTAATCAAATTGACATTCGTCGCATAGCAGATTGTTGCGATCAAGACTAAAATTGCATAATAATAGTTTTGTTCAGGATGATGGATCGCTCCGTTGAAAATCAGCAAAGTAGTGCCAAGAAAACCAATAAATACGCCAATAATCTGTATTCTTTTAAATTGTAATCCAAAAGCAAATGTTCCAATAATCAGGGTGTTCAACGGTGTTAAGGAGTTCAATATTGAGCTGACCGAACTATCGATTTGGGTTTGTGCGATGGCAAACAAAAAGGCAGGAATAAATGTTCCGAAAAAAGCGGTTAAGGCTAAATACTTCCATTGATATATTGGAATTCTTGGTAAATTTCGAAAACCGATAATCAAGAGGAAAATCGCAGCAAAAATCATTCGTAGGGAACCGACTTGCATTGGATTCAAACCTACAAGCCCTCTCTTAATTAAGATAAATGAGCTTCCCCAAATTAATGCAAGTATTATCAGATAGATCCATTTTAATTGTTGCACTTTCATTTTGAGGCTTTAGTTGTGTCAAATTTGTAATAATTTTATGAATTGTCTCTTCTTTTTTTATATATTTTTGTAGCCAGTTTATTAGTACAACATCGTCCCAATTAAAATACGAATCATGACTTTTACAAAACTTCTATTTGTCGCATCTATTTCCGCAGTATTGTTTATTAGTTGCAAGCAAACCGCAAGTGCGCCAGGCGAAGAAACTGTTGCTGAATCAAAGTCGACTATTAATCCCGAGAAATTGGAAAAAGCAACCTTTAATATTGAAGGAATGACTTGCGCCATAGGTTGTGCCAAAACGATTGAAAAAGAACTTTCTGAAACAAACGGTGTTCAGAATGCTTCCGTTGACTTCGACAAAAAAGAAGCTACAGTTTCATTTGACAGTTCCATTCAAAATCCAGAATCAATTACAAAAATCGTTGAAGCTACCGCAGATGGAGAAACTTATAAGGTTTCAAATATGGTAGCCTCGAAATAAGTTAACCCGTTGGGTGTAATTAGTTTTTGATGATAATTTTTCGTCAGTTCGAGTGATTTTCGATAGAAAATTGTATCGAGAACAAGGAAAATTTCATTAAAAACGGTTCTCGATACATTTTTTGTTCCGTTTCTCTGCACAAAAAACACTCGAACTGACGTTTTTAATAATTGCACCCAACGGGTTAAGTTAATAGATTGATATAGAAAAAAGAGACAAGAACCAAGACAACTAAAATCTTGATTCTTGTCTCTTTTTTCATCTAAATTACTTCCAGCGCAAACTTTCCATCAAACGTTGCATATCATTCTTGACATAACTAGCCGCTGGCATTATCGAATCGAAGTTGGGTTTTGCGTAGAAATAGACGGAACAGTCAATAAAGTGCTTGACACTATCGGTTACATAAAATTGAGCATTGGTTGCCGCATTTCCATTAACATGATAAAACATGCCGTACACTTTTTGATTGGAATTGATAAAAGGCTGTTCTAGGATATCATCGGCTTTTATAACATGCTCATAGGTAAGTTTCTGAGCATCCTTAAGAAGAATATTGATGTTATTTTGTACCGGTTTGTAGCTTACATAAATTGTGGCTTTCATTTTCGGATAATCGATCGTGAAATTACAATCCGATTTTTCTTTAATAATGGCTTTGTCGTTGATGTCAAAAGCAAAAGGGCAAGCGTTTTCAAAATGTGCATATTGCGCCAAATTATAGTCTAGTCGCAATTGACTTGTGGGCTTGGGTAACACCTCTTCCTTACAACTAAAAAAAGAGAAAAAGACAAGAAATAAAAATAAGGCCAGCGTTCTTTTTGAAGTCATTTGTTTTCTTATTCAATGGTTACCTTTATCTGCTTGATCCTTTTCTTATCTATAGTTTCAATCGTAAATTTGCAATTGCTAAAAGCGATTTTCTGTCCTTTTCTGGGGAAGTTCCCGATGATCTCTAGAATAAATCCTGCTAACGTTTCTGCTTCGCCCTTTGTTTTCTCAAATAAATTTTCATCTACTTCAACAATTCTATAGAAGTCCTTCAAATTAATCTTACCTTCAAATAGAAAATTCTTCTCGTCTATTTGAGAATAATTGAGGTTTTCGTCGTCAAACTCATCACTAATGTCTCCTACAATCTCTTCAATAACATCTTCCAAAGACACCAACCCAGAAGTTCCACCATATTCATCAACTACAATCGCCAAATGGCTTTTCATACTTTGAAAATCTTTTAGCAAATTGTCTAGCTTCTTGTTTTCAGGAACAAAGAAAGGCTCTCTAACTAGTGCAACCCAATCTAACTCCTTTTTATTAATATGTGGTATCAAATCTTTAACAAATAAAACGCCTTCAACATGGTCAATATTTTCGCGATATACAGGAATTCTTGAAAATCCTTTAACAGAAATCTTGGGCAAAATCTCGCTAAAACTCTCTGAAATTTCTAAAGCAAAAATATCAATCCGAGGACTCATTACTTGCTTTGTGTCGGTGTTGCCAAAAGAGACAATTCCCTCCAAAATCTTCTGCTCTTTATGACTTGTTTCTTCGTACGAAGTCAACTCCAATGCCTGTGACAATTGGTCGACAGAAAAATTGCCTTTTTGTTTTCCCAACTTTTCATGTAAGAAGATAGTGAGTGAACGCATCGGCATACTTATAGGGGAAAGCAAAGTGTCGAGGATTGAAAGCGGGTAAGCAACCAACTTGGCGAATTTTATGTTATTCCTATTCGCATATACTTTTGGCAATACCTCTCCAAATAAAAGTATTAGGAAAGTCACAAGAATAACGTCAACAACAAATTTTAACAACGGGGATTCTATTGCATCAAAAAGATTTTTTCCCACTACCGAAAACAATATTACAACACCAATGTTGATAAAGTTATTGGCTACCAAAAGAGTTGCGAGTAGTTTTTTGGGTTTCTCCAGAAGTTTCGAAATAATTTTGTTCTTCGCAGGATTTTCCGCTGCACACTGGTCTATGTCCTTTGGCGTTAAAGAAAAATACGCCACTTCTGCTGCCGAAATAAATGCAGAGCAAAAAAGCAAAATAAAAATAACTATAAAACCAAAAAGTAAATTGGTATCTATGGTGGAAAGCAAACTAAAACTGGGCTCTAGGTCCAAATTGAAATTCGTTAGTTAAACAATATTAAAACGACATATCGTTCTCGGACATTGGATTATCATGCGAATCAAAATTAGGACTCTTAGCATCCGGCATGCCTTTATTGGATTCTATTTCTTTTTTGACAGTAAGGAAAGTGAATTCAGTAACTTGAATCTCTGTGGTGTATTTTGTTACTCCTTCATCTGTTTGCCATTGTCTTGATTTAATCCTACCTTCAACAAAAATTTTATCTCCTTTAGACAAATATTTCTCGCAAATTTCAGCTGCTTTATTTCGAACTACCAAATTGTGCCATTCTGTTGAAGTAATCTTTTCGTTGGTCGACTTATTAATATAGGTTTCGTTAGTTGCTAATGGAAATCTTCCTATGCAGTTGCCTCCTTCGAAATAATGCATTTTTACATCTTCTCCCAAGTGACCAATTAACATGACTTTGTTTAACGTTCCGCTCATTTTGTATGGTATTGTATTTTATCCAAATGTAGTAAAATTTTAAAAACTATTTCCAATCCTTTTCTATAAAATTATATATGACAATTGGGAATGGAAAAGTCAACAAAGTTTCATAATCTATTCCATTTGTAATAACGTCTGAAACGGCAACTTTCCAAAATTTAATATGCAAATGTTGGTGTGTTAGTTTATGTAATTGGCTGATTGCATTGAACTCTTCTATTGACACGATAGAATTTGTAACGAATTTTCGAGTCAAAAGCTCTAGTTGAAAATCTTCATACTCTATGTTTTTATCTGACTCTATCAATGGAAACTCATACAGATTATGCCAAATTCCTTTTTCTTCCCGCTTCCGAATTATGGTATTTTTCAAATTGTCAAAAAAAACAATATAATTAAAATACCTATTTCTGACTTTTAGTTTCTTTGACTTAATGGGTAGTGAATGCACTTTATTTTTCTGCAGTGCCAAACAACCCTCATTTAGCGGGCAACTGCTGCAATTTGGATTCTTCGGAACGCATTGTAATGCACCAAACTCCATTATTGCTTGGTTGAATAATGCGGGATTGTTCTCTAGTATTAATTCTTTAGCCAAACTAAAGAATTCCTTTTTCGCTGCATTCGATTGAATATCTGTCTCAATATTAAAATATCTCGACAAAACGCGAAAAACATTTCCGTCAACTACTGGAATCACCTCATTAAAAGAAAAACTGGCAATTGCCGCAGCGGTATATTCTCCAACGCCATTTAATAGTAGCAAATCTTTATAGGAAGTGGGAAAAACGCCACCTAAATTATTTCCGATGTGCTGCGCTGTTTTATGAAGGTTCCGCGCTCTAGAATAATATCCGAGGCCTTGCCATAATTTTAGGACTTCTTGTTCAGAGGCATTGGCTAGGTCAAAAACTGTTGGAAACGCGTTTGTAAATGCATGAAAATACGGCATTCCTTGCGCAACTCTAGTCTGTTGGAGCATAATTTCAGATAACCATATCAAATAAGGGTCCTTCGTGTTTCGCCAAGGCAAATCGCGTTTGTTTTTTAGATACCATTGGGTTAGTGAGTTAGCAAAATCCATTGTAAAATTTAGGTTCACAAAAGTAAAAGTTTATGTAATTAAATTTTAGCGAATTAGGTTGATTAATTGTTTTTTAAATTCATATATTTGCAACCTCAAAAAAAATCACAAATCTTAAATTAAGAAAGAAAATGACGAAAGCAGATATCGTAGCGAAAATTTCAGAAAAGTTAGGTCTTGAAAAAGGAGACGTTCAAGCCACAGTAGAATCTTTTATGGAAGAAGTAAAAACTTCATTAGAAACTGGAGATAATGTTTACTTAAGAGGTTTTGGTAGTTTTATTATCAAAACAAGAGCAGAAAAAACAGGAAGAAACATTTCTAAGAATACCACAATCAAAATTCCAGCACACAATATTCCCGCATTCAAACCTGCTAAAGTTTTTGTTGAAGGAGTAAAAACAAACAACGAAGCAAAATAAAAATATTTATTAATCACAAAATCACCAACTATGCCAAGTGGTAAAAAAAGAAAAAGACATAAGGTAGCGACGCACAAACGTAAGAAAAGAGCGAGAGCTAACCGCCACAAAAAGAAAAAGTAGTTTAATACTACTTTTTTCTTTTTAAACGTTCATTGAAATGGAAAATTAGACTGTTAGATGATAAGACAATAAGATGATAAGACATGGAAACTTTTGGTCTTAAAATCTTGAAATCCTAAAGTCTCACAATCCAATTTTCACCGGGGACCAATACCTGTTAAAATATTGTTTAATCCATCCTTACCTTGGGTTCAAGGTTTAAAGGTTCAGGGTTCAGGGTTTTTCCTTGTCCCTTTCACCTTTCACCTTAGACCTATCCGTACGGATAAAAATTTACAGAGTGAATAAAGAATTAATCATCCGATCTAGTTCTGAAGCCGTAGATTTTGCCTTATTAAAAGATGGAAAACTAATTGAATTACACAAGGAACGAGAAGCAAGCAACTTTCAAGTAGGCGATATTTTTATCGCTAAAATAAGAAAGCCAGTTGCCGGACTCAACGCTGCATTTGTAAACGTAGGCCACGATAAAGATGCCTTCTTACATTATCACGATTTAGGTCCAAATCTTTCGTCCCAACTGAAATTCATAAAACTTGTAAGCGCAGGTAAAATAAAAGATTTCTCCCTAAAAAACTTTCAGTTTGAAAAAGAGATTGATAAAGACGGAACCATCGCCGAAGTGCTTGGATCCAATCAATCTGTATTAGTACAAGTCGTCAAAGAACCGATATCTACCAAAGGCCCGAGAATTAGCTCAGAGCTTTCTCTAGCCGGACGATTTATCGTTCTTGTCCCGTTCTCAGATCGCGTTTCTGTTTCTCAAAAAATAGAAGAAAAAAGCGAAAAAGACAGACTTAAAAAACTAGTACAAGCCATCAAACCAAAAGGGTTCGGTGTTATTGTTCGTACAGTAGCCGAAGGCAAAAAAACAGCCGAAATAGAAAAAGACTTGCAGAACCTGCTCAGCAGATGGACTGCAATGTGTAAAAAATTACCAACTGCTCATCATCCGTCAAAAGTATTAGGAGAACTCAATAGAGCATCCTCGATTCTCAGAGACGTATTTAATGATACCTTTAGTGGTATCTATATAGATGATGAAGAGTTGTACCAAGAAACCAAGGATTACGTGGAAGAAATTGCACCATCCAAACAATCAATTGTAAAGTTTTATCAATCCAAAGACACTCCTATTTTCGAGAAATATAACATAGAGAGACAAATCAAAACTTCCTTCGGAAAAACCGTATCTATGAGTAAAGGTGCTTACCTGATCATCGAACATACTGAAGCCTTACACGTCATCGACGTCAACAGCGGAAATCGTTCGAACAAAGCATCCAACCAAGAAGATACCGCCATGGAAGTCAACATGATTGCCGCCGCAGAAATCGCCAGACAATTGCGTTTGAGAGATATGGGCGGAATCATCGTAGTAGATTTTATCGATATGCAAGATCCAGAAAACAGAAAAGTGCTGTTCGACTTCCTAAGAGAAGAAATGAACGATGATAAAGCCAAACATAAGATCTTACCACCGAGTAAATTTGGGCTAGTCCAGATTACCAGACAACGCGTAAGACCAGAAGTCAATATCAAAACCAGAGAAGAAGATCCAAACAATGAAAACGGCGAAATAGAAGCGCCAATTCTAATCATTGATAAAATTGCTTCCGACCTGGAAAGAATACTTAAAACCCACAAAAAAGTCGTACTCAATGTGCACCCTTTTGTGGCTGCCTACCTCAGTAAAGGTTTTCCATCATTACGTTCGAAATGGTTTTTCGAGCATAAGAAATGGGTGAAAATCATACCACGTGACGCTTACACGTACTTAGAATATCATTTCTATGACAAATCTGGAAAAGAAATCGTAGAATAAATTCAAAACTAAAACCGCCTTACGAAAGTCTGGCGGTTTTTTTATTAGAAGCTAATCCAGCTTTGCGCTCCAATCTTTATTGTTTTAAAGAAAAACAATAAAGGATTTCTGCTGCAATCTGGGCTAGGGCAATTTCATATTTATTAATCCTCTCCACAACTTCTCGCCTTTACTTCGTCAATTCGCTAATCGCTCGGGTGCGAGCTAATTTTTTCTTCTCTTCGCAAAAAAGCGCAACATCAAATCCCGTGATTCCTCCGCCAACACGCCCGAAACGACTTCTGTCTTCGGATGCAATTGCGTTCCCATGGCTATAAAACCTCGATTTTCATCAGTAGCACCATAAACAATTTTCGAAATCTGACTCCAATATAAAGCGCCAGCACACATCTGACAAGGCTCTAAAGTCACATAAATCGTACAACCTTTTAAATACTTCCCACCCAAAAAATTCGCCGCCGCTGTAATCGATTGCATTTCGGCATGGGCAGTGACATCATGCAACATTTCCGTCAAATTATGAGAAGAAGCAATGACGCGATTGTCAATAACAATGACCGCTCCTACTGGTATTTCGCCTTTGTCAAAAGCCAATTCCGCCTCTTGCAAAGCTTTCTTCATATAGTATTCGTCGGTGAAAATATTTTCCATGCGACAAAAATAGGAATTCAATTTGTTACCTTTGCCTTATGGCAGAAAATATACTTTCAAAGATTCAAAATCCCACTGATCTCCGCAGATTGACGGAATCGCAATTGCCACAATTAGCACAAGAACTACGAGAATTCATCATCAACATTGTAGCCACAAAAGAAGGCCATTTGGGTGCTAGTCTCGGCGTGGTTGAACTCACCATCGCATTGCATTTTGTCTTCAACACTCCAGATGATTTATTGGTTTGGGATGTCGGACATCAGGCATATGGACATAAAATCCTCACCCAAAGAAAAGACCAATTTCACACCAATCGTCAACTCGGCGGCATTTCAGGTTTCCCAAAACGAAGCGAGAGCATTTACGATACGTTTGGCGTTGGACATTCCTCAACTTCTATATCAGCAGCGCTCGGAATGGCATTAGCATCCAATTTAAAAGGCGATTTCGAAAAACAGCACATTGCCGTAATTGGAGACGCTTCGATTGCTTCAGGAATGGCATTTGAAGGTTTGAATCATGCTGGCGTTACCGACGCCAATCTGTTGGTCATTTTAAATGACAATGCCATTGGAATTGACCCCAGTGTCGGCGCTTTAAAGAACTACTTCACTGCTGTCAAAGAAGGAAAAAATCCGAAAGAAAACAATATGATCAAGTCGCTCAACTTTGATTATTCTGGGCCTATTGATGGTCATGATATTTTTGCGCTAATCAAAGAATTAAAGCGCTTGCAAAAAATAAAAGGCCCCAAGTTTTTGCATATTCTCACTACGAAAGGAAAAGGATTACAGCAAGCTGAAGATAACCAAGTTCAATATCATGCGCCAGGAAAATTTGATGCGATTACAGGCGATATTATGCCAAAATATGAAGCGAATTTACCTCCAAAATACCAAGATGTTTTTGGCCTCACTTTAGTTGAATTGGCGCGAAACAATGAAAAAATTATTGGAATTACACCGGCCATGCCCACCGGAAGTTCCTTAAAATATATGATGGATGAGTTCCCAACGCGTGCACTCGATGTTGGCATTGCAGAGCAACACGCCGTGACTTTATCTGCTGGAATGGCTTCTCAAGGCATGGTTGTCTTTTGTAATATCTATTCCACTTTTTTACAGCGTGCATATGATCAAATTATTCACGATGTGGCAATACAAAATTTACCTGTTGTTTTTTGTTTAGATCGCGCAGGTTTGGTTGGCGAAGATGGCGCAACGCATCATGGCGTTTTTGACTTGGCTTATTTGCGTTGTATTCCAAACCTTATCATTTATGCACCTTTAAATGAAATGGGCTTACGAAATATCCTATTTACTGCTCAATTAGGATTAGATCACCCTATTGCTATTCGGTATCCGCGTGGACGTGGCGTTACTGTTGATTGGCAACTACCATTCGAAGAAATTGCTATTGGCAAAGCACAGTGTCTCAAATCAGGGAGCAAAATCGCCGTATTATCAACTGGAACGATTGGAAATAATGTTATTGAAGCTATTGATAAGATCGACCATGCAGATCACATTGCGCACTATAATTTTGGCTTTGTAAAACCACTTGATACGGATCTATTGCATACTGTCTTTTCAACATTCGAAAAGGTAATCACCATAGAAGACGGTGTCATAAAGGGCGGTTTTGCAGGCGCTGTTATTGAATTCGCTGCTGAAAACAACTATAAAATTCCATTCAAAACCTTAGGTATTCCAGATCAATTTCTAGAACACGGATCAATTACTGAACTGCAAAAAATATGCGGTATTGATGTCGAATCAATTATTTCTCTTTTGAAAACAATATAAAAAAAATCCAAATCTTTCGATTTGGATTTTTTGTTTTTCTACACTCAAGACTAACTAGTTCTTGATCAGTTTTTGCGAATAATTAAGATTATCACCTGTTACTTTTACAATGTAGATTCCTGATTGTAAATCATTAATGTT
>CALPOS020000060.1 GCA_943325255.2 Sphingobacterium thalpophilum | reverse complement strand
TGGTGGGATTCTAAATCGTCAAGACAACGCGACTGATGTCGAACAAATGGAAGCGTTTCAAATTCCACAAATCGATTTAGTGATTGTCGATTTATATCCATTTGAGAAAACCGTAGCGTTAGGTGCGTCCGAAGTTGATATCATTGAAAAAATTGACATTGGCGGCATTTCATTAATACGAGCTGCAGCAAAGAATTTTAAAGATACCGTTATTGTTGCCTCGGTAAATGAATATGCGATGCTGCTTGATTTGATAACTTCTCAAAATGGAGCGACAACACTTGAAAACAGACGACTATTAGCCACAAAAGCTTTTCACGTTTCCTCTCATTATGATACGGCTATTTTTAATTATTTTAATGAAGACGAAACGATTTACAAAGAAAGTATTGCTCACGGACAAATTTTACGGTATGGTGAAAACCCACATCAAAAGGGCTTTTTCTTTGGTGACTTCGACACTATGTTTCAGAAAATTCACGGCAAGGAATTGTCTTATAACAATTTACTGGATGTAGACGCAGCGGTCAATTTGATTCTAGAATTTAAAAGTGATGCCCCAACCTTTGCTATTTTGAAACACAATAATGCTTGCGGATTGGCCACAAGAAATACGATCAAAGAGGCGTACTTGGCCGCATTGGCTGGCGATCCGACTTCAGCTTTTGGAGGTGTACTAATTGCAAATCAAAAAATTGATGTCGAAACTGCAAACGAAATCAACGCACTATTCTGCGAAGTTGTCATTGCACCAAGTTATGATGCTGGCGCCATTTCAATTTTATCTGAAAAGAAAAACCGAATTATCCTTGTTCAAAACGAAGTGGCTTTGCCGCAAAGGCAAGTAAGAACTTGTTTGAATGGGATTTTGGTTCAAGATAAAAACAACATTACGGACAATAAAGAACATCTAAAAACCGTTACGATTACAGCGCCAAATTCCGATGAAATTGAAGATTTGTTGTTTGCTTCTAAGATTTGTAAAAACACAAAATCGAATACCATTGTTTTGGCAAAAAACCGAACTTTAATTGCGTCAGGAACTGGACAAACTTCGAGAGTAGATGCTTTGAAACAAGCGATAGAAAAAGCCCACGCTTTTGGATTTGATTTGAATGGATCTGTTATGGCAAGTGATGCTTTTTTCCCTTTCCCTGATTGTGTAGCTATTGCGAAAGATGTTGGTATTACAGCGGTTATTCAGCCCGGAGGTTCAATAAAAGATTCATTAAGTATCGATTATTGCAATGAAAATAAAGTTGCAATGGTATTTACGGGAACGCGTCATTTTAAACATTAATTTGTTTAACTTTGTCCACTAAATTTTATATAAACATAATAAACCCTTAAAAGACTTATGGGATTTTTTGATTTCATGACCGAGGATATTGCGATAGACCTTGGTACCGCTAATACCCTTATTATTCACAATGATAAAGTAGTCATTGACAGTCCATCGATCGTAGCTCGTGATCGTATATCAGGTAAAATAATTGCCGTAGGAAAAGAGGCGAATATGATGCAAGGTAAAACCCATGAAAATATAAAGACCATCCGTCCACTTAAAGATGGTGTTATTGCTGATTTTGATGCTTCAGAAAAGATGATCAGCATGTTTATCAAAAGTATTCCGGCGCTAAAAAAGAGAATGTTTACTCCTGCGTTAAGAATGGTGGTATGTATTCCTTCTGGAATTACCGAAGTTGAGATGCGAGCGGTAAAAGAATCCTGTGAGCGTGTAAACGGAAAAGAAGTTTATTTGATACATGAACCTATGGCCGCTGCGATTGGTATCGGAATCGATATCATGCAACCAAAAGGAAATATGATTGTTGATATTGGTGGTGGAACAACCGAAATTGCAGTTATCGCTTTGGGTGGAATCGTATGTGATAAGTCCGTGAAAATTGCAGGTGACGTTTTTACCAATGATATTGTTTACTACATGCGTACACAACACAATTTATTTGTGGGTGAAAGTACAGCTGAAAAAATAAAAATTACTGTTGGTGCAGCTTTAGAAGAATTAGAAACTGCGCCAGATGATATGTCTGTTCAAGGTCGAGATTTATTAACTGGAAAACCAAAACAAGTAGAAGTTTCCTATCGTGAAATTGCGAAAGCACTAGATAAATCAATTCAGCGAATTGAAGACGCAGTAATGGAGACCTTATCTCAAACTCCACCTGAATTGGCTGCCGATATTTACAATACAGGAATTTATTTAGCTGGTGGTGGATCCATGTTAAGAGGATTAGACAAACGTATTTCTCAAAAAACAGATTTGCCGGTTTATATTGCTGAAGATCCCTTACGAGCGGTAGTTAGAGGAACTGGAATGGCATTGAAAAACATTCCAAAATTTAGAAGTATCCTTATTAAATAAAATTGCAATAATGAAATTCCAAATTCCAAAACATCAGTCAGCCGTTGCGTTGGAATTTGGAATTTGACATTTTAAATATTTAGAACCAGATGCAGCAAATATTTATTTTTATATTTAAAAACAGCTATCGATTGCTGTTTTTGCTGCTTTTGGTGGTTTCGTTAGTCTTCACTATTCAATCTCATTCCTATCATAGAAGCAAAGTGATTAGCTCTGCGAATTTCTTGAGCGGTGGCGTCTATGAACGCATCAATAATGTTAGTGAATATTTGAACCTCAAGAATCAAAATGAGGCATTGGCGATTGAAAACGCGAGATTAAAAAGCATCATTTTTAATGCTAAGGACACTACAACGTTCCCGAAAATTGACTCCATCAAAGGGGTAAGAAATGCCGACATCATTGTTTCGAAAGTCATTCACAATTCTTATAATGTATACGAAAATTACCTCACCATTAATAGCGGAAGTGCAGCTGGTGTAAAATCGGATATGGGTGTAATTAATAGTTCTGGTATCATTGGAATTGTAGATAAAACTTCTAAGAATTACGCAACAGTCATCAGTATTTTGAATGTAAAATCTCAGATAAATGCCAAGATCAAGAAGTCCAATCACTTTGGTTCACTAGTGTGGAACGGAAAGAGCACTGGTTTTGTACAATTGATTGATGTCCCTCGATTGGCTTCTGTGCGAAAAGGAGATACCATTGTGACTGGCGGTCAGTCGGTAATCTTTCCTGAAAATATTGGTGTTGGAACAATCAACAATATTTATGTCGACAACAAAACAAATTACTATACTTTAAATATCAAACTTTTTAACGACATGACCAATTTAGGGCATGTTTACATCATAAAAAGCAAAGATCGAGAAGAAATCCTCAACTTAGAAAAGAAAGAAAATGAATAGCGCAGTATTGGTAAATATCGCGAGATTTGTACTGCTACTGGCGGCTCAGATTCTTATTTTCAATAACTTAGATTTTCTAGGATATATCAATCCTTATCCGTATATCTTGTTTATTATCTTGTATCCTGTAAATGGCAATAAGACTGGACTCTTAGTAGCCAGTTTCTTTTTGGGTCTTATTCTAGATATGTTTTGTAATTCTGGAGGAGTTCATGCCGCTGCATCCTTGTTGCTGGCTTACTATCGCCCGTATATTTTTAAATTTTCATTCGGTTTGAGTTATGAATATCAAACTGTAAAATTAAACGATGTTTTGACACCAGAACGATTTTCATTTCTAGTGATAGCAGTGGTGCTGCATCATTTCGTTCTATTTATACTTGAAGTTTTTCGTGTAAGTTTTCTATTTGAAATCATCCTTAAAACTTTTGTCAGCACCATTTTCACACTAATAATCTGTATTCTCATAATCTATTTAATCAAGCCCAATAAAAGATGAGAAAAGTATTGTTGCCAACTGTTATTATCATCGCAACAATATTGTTGGTATTAAGGCTGTTTTACTTGCAAATTATTGACGATTCATTTAAGCTAAAATCAGACAATAACGCGATAAAAATTCAATACGATTATCCAGAAAGAGGATACATTTACGATCGAAATGGGGAGCTTCTTGTTGCAAACCAGCCTTCGTATGATATAATGGTCATTCCGAGGGAAATGAAAAACATCGACACGTTGGAGTTCTGCCATTTATTAAATGTCTCCAAAGAAGATTTTATAAAAATTATTGCAAAAGCTAAAGTGTATAGTCCCAGATTGCCTTCTGTTTTCTTACCCCAATTAAACAAATTGGAATATGCGGCTTTTCAAGAAAAGATTCGAAAATTTCCAGGATTTTATATACAGAAGCGGTCATTGCGTGATTATCAGGTAAAATTTGGCGCCAATGTCTTCGGATTTATTACCCAAGCCAATGAAAAAACGGTTGAAAAAAATCCGTATTACAATAGCGGTGACTTGCTCGGAAAACAAGGCGTTGAGGAAAGTTACGAAATTACATTACGAGGAATAAAAGGAGTAAAATATATTCAAAAGGACAAATACAATCGGGAAATTGGTTCGTATAAAGAAGGGAAATATGACACTATTGCCGTTCAAGGAAAAGACATTCGCCTTTCCATTGATGCGGAACTTCAAAAATATGGAGAGGAATTGATGATAAACAAACGAGGTGGAATTGTAGCAATAGAACCGAAAACGGGGGAAATTCTGGCATTAGTTACCGCTCCGTCCTACGATCCTGCAATTTTAGTAGGAAGACAACGATCTAAAAATTATACGAAATTATACCGAGATTCCATTGCCAAACCGCTATATGATAGAGGATTGTTAGCAGAGTATCCTCCGGGTTCCCCATTTAAGATCTTGACCGGTTTGATTGCGCTTCAAGAAAAAGTTATTGACGAACAAACAACAGTATATTGCCGACATGGTTTTAGTTATGCAAGAGGCCGTTTTATGAAATGTCACTGCCATGGAGGTGCGCAACAATTGCATCGCGGGATTTATGAATCCTGCAATGCTTATTTCGGAACGGTTTATATGAAAACTATAAATAAGTACTTGCGCCCTGCGGACGGCGTTGATGTTTGGAGCAGACACTTAAAAAGTTTTGGCCTTGGTGAATTTATGGGATATGACTTACCAACAGGACGCCGAGGAAAAGCACCAACCTCAAAAACATACAAAAAAATATATCCAAATGGTGGATGGAGAAGCACGGCAATCGTCTCTAATGCCATCGGGCAGGGTGAAGTATTGATGACGCCAATTCAACTCGCAAATATGATGGCGGCTGTTGCAAATCATGGTTTCTACTATACTCCTCATATCATCAAATCGATTAAAGGGGAAGTTATTGATAAAAAATATAGAACCAAGCATATGACAACGGTGGAAAGGAAGTACTTTCAACCTGTCATAGATGGCTTGTTCGATGTTTATAATTTAGGTACCGCTCATGCACTGCAAGTCGAAGGAATTGAAATTTGTGGAAAAACCGGAACCGCTGAGAACTTTGCAAAAATTAATGGTAAGCGAGTAAAATTGCAAGACCATTCTATTTTTGTGGCATTTGCTCCTCGGAACAATCCAAAAATTGCGATTGCCGTATTGGTTGAAAACGGATACTGGGGCGCGCGCTGGGCTGGCCCTATCACAAGCTTGATGATTGAAAAATATCTAAAAAAGAAAATTACACGTACCGATTTAGAAAAACGAATGCTCGAGGGAAGCTTACAGGGAGAATATGCTAAATATACTGGCAAGAAAGAAGTAGATAGCTTATTGCTCAAACCAAAAGTTCTGACTCCTGAAGAAGCTACTGAAAATTAATTGAGATGAGAAACCAAAGTGTAACCAATAATCTGGATTGGATCAGCGTAATTATTTATATCGTATTGGTCATCATGGGTTGGTTAAATATCTATTCTTCTTCTTTATCGTTGTCGGACGAACCTTTTACTTTAGATCTAACACAGTTTTATGGCAAGCAGCTCTTAAGTATAGCTCTAGCGATTCCACTTATATTCGTCGTGCTTTCTGTTGACGGAAAATTTTATGAGAAATTTTCTAGTATTATCTATATTATTGGTTTGCTATCATTAGCGGGATTGTTTGTTTTTGGTAAAACAGTAAAAGGACAAGCCAACTGGTATTCTTTTGGTGCCTTTGGTTTACAGCCTTCCGAATTTGTTAAGGCGGCAACTTCATTGGCATTAGCGAAGTATCTCAGTGATGCACAGGTTAATCTGAAGGATGTGAATAGACAAATTCAAGCTTTGGGAATTATCTTTCTGCCCGTCCTATTGATTGTCGTGCATGATCCGGGAAGTGCTTTAATCTTTATGGTGTTTTTCTTTGTTTTGTATCGTGAAGGTTTGCCTCCTTGGTATTTATGGACTGGATTAATTGCTATTGTTATTTTTGTTTTGTCCTTAATACTTCAACCTTGGGCGGTCATTCTAATTGCATTTGCTGTTACTTTATTTACATACTATCGCAGTCGAATTATTGACAGAAATATTATTGCCAGCGCAATTGCCATGGTACTTATTTCAGGATTTGTTTTCTCTGTTGATTACGTTTTTGAGTCGGTTTTTAAACAACACCATCGAGACCGTTTTAATATTCTTCTTGGCAAAGAGGTCGACATGAAAGGTATTGGCTACAATACCAATCAATCTGAAATTGCTATTGGCTCTGGAGGATTTTTTGGAAAAGGATTTCTAGAAGGAACGCAAACCAAAGGTGGATTCGTCCCTGAACAGCACACCGACTATATTTTTACCACTGTTGGAGAAGAGTGGGGTTTCCTCGGTTCTTTAATTGTTATTGCACTTTTTATCGGTTTGATTTTTAGAACCATTTATTTAGCAGAAAGGCAAAAGACCAAATTTAGCAGGGTTTATGGCTATTGTGTTGCCTGTATCTTGTTTATTCACTTCTTTGTAAATATTGCCATGGTAGCTGGTATATTTCCTACTATTGGAGTTCCATTGCCCTTCTTTTCCTATGGAGGTTCTGGACTTTGGGGATTCACCATTTTGCTCTTTATTTTCTTGAAAATGGACGCGAATAAAGTAAATGAGTGGTAAAATTCCTTTCCGCAGATTCTATTAAACAAGAAAAAGCCCCAAAAATCATTTCTGAGTCTTGAGGCTTTTTTGACATATTTTTGAAAATCTAAGACTTTACTACTTTGTCCTTTTTCAATTTGTTTTCAACAGATTTTACAAGCTCCTTTGGCTGCAAATCATCTAAGACATTAATTGCTTCCTCTACGTAAATATCTTTCGACAAGCTTTCATGCCATCTTTCTCTTTTTTCTTTCAGAGAAACATCCGTCTTCATAGCTTCTTCCTCGCTGGGCAAAGATTTGAACTGCAAAGCGTTTTTATAGTCTGCAATAGATTTGTATTTTTTGGCTTTTTCCTCAATCGCTTTTTGTTCTTCTTTAAATACATCAATATTTAAGCTGTAAACATTTTCTTTATTCCGTTGATCAATCCACTTGGCATTCTCATCTATTAACTTGAATTTCTCGTTGCTTGCAATTCTATTTTTACTTTTATCGATTGCGGCATCAAAATTATTTTGTTTTTCCCAAAAATTAAATTGGGCAGCCTCTATTTTGTCCCACGGCATGGCATTGTCAATGTCACGCTCTCCCATTTTTAAGTAAGCGTAACGATCTGGAATCGCCACATCACTGCTAACTCCTTCTAATTGAGTTGAACCACCAGTAATTCTATAGAACTTCTGGGTTGTTGTTTTTAACGCCCCTAAATCACCAACACTGCTTCCGCGTACGAACTGGTTTAAATCGATTACATTCTGAACCGTTCCTTTTCCGTATGATTGTTTGCTACCGATAACAACTCCTCTTCTGTAATCTTGAATTGCAGCTGCTAAAATTTCTGATGCGGAAGCCGAAAAACTATTTTGCATAATCACCAATGGTCCATCCCACTGAATTTTTTTGTCTTTATCGTAGAGTACTTCTTTTGATTTTCCTGCAGATTTTATTTGCACTACAGGGCCATCTTCTATAAATAATCCAGCGATATCCACCACTGTTTTCAGAGATCCTCCACCATTATCGCGCAGGTCCATAATGATTCCTTGAACACCCGCGTTCTTTAATCTATCTACTTCAATAGCCACATCTTTTCCTGCATCACGACTATCATTATTTTCAAAATCGATATAGAATTTCGGCAAATAAATGATGCCATACTTCAGACCATTTTTCTCTACAATACTCGATTTGGCATAAGTTTCTTCAATTTCAACAATATCTCTAATAATCGAAATAATCTTGATTGTACCATCTACTTTTTTTACAGTCAATCGAACTTCCGTTCCTTTCGGCCCTTTGATTTTCTTCACTACATCGTCGAGATGCATGCCAACAACCTCGACAGGCTCGTCATTCCCTTGAGCAACTTTAAGAATAATATCACCAGACTCCAACTCTTTGCCTCTCCAAGCTGGACCACCAGAAATCAACTCAGAGATTTCAGTGTAATCATTTTTCTTTTGTAGACGAGCACCTATTCCTTCTAATTTTCCGCTCATACTGACATCAAAGCGCTCTTTTTCATCTGGCGGAAAATAATTTGTGTGAGGATCAAAACGTGTGGCAATTGCATTAACAAACACAGAAAACCAGTCGTTTTGGTCTAAATCACTAATAAAATCAAAATACTCGTTTAGCGATTTTAATGAACTTTCACGCGTTTCTTTCTCTAGTTCCTCGAAAGATTTTGGTGGCGCATTATCTGCCTCTTTGTCTTTTTTAGTAGCCTCATCTTTTTCTTTCTTTTCTGGAACTACACCATTTTTCTTGTCTTCTTGCATTTTTATTTTATCTGTCAAAGAAGAAAGTGTAGATAATTTGATTTGTTTGCGCCATTTTTCCTTCAACTCAGCAACGTTTTTAGCGTATGGCAACTTGTCGTAATCTGTATTGAACTCTTCTTTTACAGAATAGTCAAAAGGTTTTGCAAGAATATCTTTGTAGAAGTCTTTGCTTTCACTCAGTCTTTTCATTAAGCGATCGTATGTCAAATTAAAAAAAGTCAAATCTTTGTTTTTAATCTGATCGTCAATTTGCGTTTCAAAAGTGGCGAATTCGTCAATATCTGCTTGAATGAAAAATCGTTTTGATGGATCAAGTGCTTCGATGTATTCTTTATAAACGCCTTTCGAAAAATTGTCGTCAATTGCGGCTGGATCATAATGACCACGCTCGATAACAAACGTTAACAATTCCAACAACATTTTGTCTTTCTCTGGATCGCCCTTTGGATCTAAAGCGCCCTTAAAAGCGAACAATCCCAGAGAAACAGCAAGAACAACTAGTAATAACTTATAATTCCTTTTCATATATTGAATTAAGAGATTCATTTAATTTTTTTACTCGAAATTACACAAAAACAGTAATGACGCTGATTTTGCCTGCCTAATTTTTTGTTAAAGATGCTAAAGTAAGAAGTTCCTGTTAAAAATGCTTATTTTTGCGGGGAATTATTTAGAATCATCTCAAACGTCATCAACTGATATTCTCGTTTTGGATATTGCACTAGCCCTGATGGAAATGGCATCCTTTTGCGGCGGCGTTCGACGCAAAAGATAGAATGAACAGAAGGAAATAGCTTCTAAAAAACAAATATTACATGGAAAAGCCCTTAATTTTAGTGACCAATGACGATGGGATTTCCGCTCCTGGAATTAGGACTTTGGTGGAAGTAATGTCAGAAATTGGTGATGTTGTTGTGGTTGCGCCAGACAAACCTCAAAGCGCCATGGGTCATGCCATTACGATTAATAGCACTTTGTACTTGAATCGGGTTTCGCCAGAAAATGCGGTCATTACCGAATATAATTGTTCCGGAACTCCTGTTGATTGCGTGAAATTGGCAGTCAATGAAATACTAAAACGAAAACCAGACTTGTGTGTTTCTGGAATCAATCACGGCTCCAATTCCTCAATCAATGTGATTTATTCAGGAACCATGAGTGCCGCCGTTGAAGCTGGGATAGAAGGAATTCCCGCGATTGGATTTTCACTGTTAGATTATGATTGGAACGCCGATTTTAATCAAATTAGATCCTTTGTAAGAAAAATAACCCTGCAAACATTGGAGCATGGTTTGCCTAAAGGCACTGTATTGAATGTTAATTTTCCAAAATTAAAAGAAAACGAAATCAAGGGAATAAAAATTTGTCGACAAGCCAAAGCGATTTGGATGGAAAAATTTGACAAAAGAAAAACACCGCAAGGAAAAGATTATTATTGGTTGACAGGCGAATTTATCAACGAAGATAAGGGCGAAGACACGGATGAATGGGCATTGGAACAAGGTTATGTATCAATAGTTCCTGTTCAGTTTGATATGACCGCGCATCATGCCATTCAACAATTGAATACGTGGGATTTGAATGAGAAATAATTGATAATTATTAGAATAATCTATGAAAACTATAGATTTGATTGTTGGTGTATTACTATCGCTAGTGACCTGCGGTATTGGCAGTTTTGTTTTTATCGAACTTTTTACGGGCATGGATTTTTACCGTGGTTTAGAATTTTATAAAGCCAATGGGTTATTGGGTAAAATAATAACTCTGGGAGCCATATTAAACCTTATTCTATTTTTTGTTTTGCTAAAG
>CALPOS020000059.1 GCA_943325255.2 Sphingobacterium thalpophilum | reverse complement strand
TCTTCGTAATTCGAAAAGCAAGTTCCATCTCACAACCCAATCGATAACTCTTGCCAGCGTTAGTTCTAATCGGATTTCCAACGGCATCCAACTCACCCGTCAATACGAGTTGATTTTTATAGCTCATCAAATACATGTTGGCATTCCATTTTATTTTTTGTCTTTCGTGCCTCCATCCTAATTCGAAGTTATCTAGGCTTTCAGAATTTGGAACGCCATTTTCGTAATCTGTTCTATTTGGTTCGCGATTGGCTTTAGCGTACGAAAAGTAGAAAGAATTTGTATTGTTCAGTGAAAAAGTCACTCCTGCTTTTGGGTTTAGGAAAGTAAATACATAGTCTACAACATTTGGTTGAACTCCATCAGCGATATAATTTACACTTCGATATTGAATATCCGTGAATAAATTCCATTTTTGAAATAACTGATAGTTCACTTTTAAAAATGCAGTACCATCCATTTTAGTCGCCGTGTTTTCATAATACTTGTTTCGCAACGCAGATGGAGTTGCAATTTTTGTCCAAATTACTTGTCCATAATGATCTCCAAAATACTTGTTCCAACTCCCGCCAAACAGCACCTCTAACTTTTCCTTCTTATAATCGATTGAAAAAGTTGTCCCGAAAAAATCATTGTCTAGCCATTTTCTCCTTACCAAGTCTGTCAAGGTTATGTTTTCCGGCGCAGTTAATCCATAATCTGAAAAAGATTGGTCTTCTACATATTCTTCGTAATAGCCATTCCCTTTGGTGTAATGCAGTGCGAGGTTAGTCGACCAATTCGAATTGAGTTTTTCGTTCCAATGGAGTTGAAAATGATGTTGCTGATAGTTATCTATTTGATTATCATAGAACTTTGTGTTCCCTAACTCGTCTGTATATAGACCTGCATAATTAAAAGTTCGATCGCCAACAAGTGTTTGCGCATCGACACCATACCAAGATTGATACGTTTTCTCTTTTCCGCCAAAAAGCAAACCTTTGATTAAGGTAGTCTTACCAACATAAGTTCCTTGAATGAAATACGACTTCAAATCAGATTCAGCACGATCAACATAACCTTGTGAGTTGATACTCGATACCCGTCCAGCCATTTCAAAATTATTGTTTAATAATCCGGTGCTAAACTTCAAAGTATGTTTATGCGTATTAAAACTTCCATAGGAATTTGAAATTTCAGCAGTACTTTCTTTTGAAAAATTATCGGTTACTAAATTCAAACTAGCGCCGAAGGCTCCTGATCCGTTGGTTGATGTTCCGACTCCTCGTTGGAGTTGCACGCTCTCAACGGAAGATGCAAAATCAGGCATATTCACCCAAAAAGTTCCGTGACTTTCTGAATCATTATATGGAACGCCATTGATAGTAACATTGACTCTTGTGGCATCGCTCCCTCTTACTCGAATTCCGGTGTAGCCAACACCATTTCCCGCATCGGAGGTGGTCACTACCGAAGGCATAAAATTCAGCAAAATAGGGATGTCCTGTCCGAGATTCCTCGGCGCAATATCCTGTTTCGTCAAATTGGTATAACTTATTGGCGTCTTTGAAGTACTTCGAATCGCCGAAACCAGAACTTCGGCCAAAGTATTTACTTTCGTTGAGTCATTAAGCTGATTCTGAGAAAATGCGACAGTGGATAGAAGAAGAAAAGCAACAGTAACTTTTTGTTGCACTAAGAATTTTGATACAGACTTTTTCATTCGTGATAAAATACGAATAAAAGGGGGAATTATTCTTTGTTAAATTAACATTGATTGTTCTGACTTTTTGCAGTAAAATTTTAAATTGTAACTTTCTAACATTTCGCTAGAATAACAAATTGACATTTCCTCTACAATCTGTCTTCCCTTAACAGCATTACCTGTTCAGGTTCGATGGGTATAATCTCAGCTCGTTATTTGGAGCACCCCTTTGAGACAGGGCAAAAGTAATTCAATAAATTAGAATTCCAAACTTAATTTAAAGAATAAGAAAATTAAAACTCTGGCCGTTTTCTATTTTGCTTAATCATTGAATTGTTGCGTTTTGATTTAATTCTTTTTTCGATGACGGACCGCGGAATTTTAGTTGCTTTTCTCTGCTTAGGTATTGTCAATGCGATTTTCAGGATCTCAAAAAATCTTTTAGTGACCAGGGCTTTATTCTTTATTTGACTTCTATCTTCTTCTCCGTTTAACATCAAAACACAATCGGAACTTAATCTAGGTTTTAATTTAGATTTCAGCAATTCCTTTTCGCAATTTGACAATCCATTTGATCGAAGGATATCAAAAGTTAGGATGACTTTTGAGGATACTTTATTCACATTTTGACCACCAGCTCCCGAACTTCGGACTGCTTTATAACTCAATTCTGATTTTATTTTGTCTAAATCCATTATTGCGGCTGATGAGCAGGTTTTAGCAGATCGTTTACAGTCTTTACAGGATTAAACGTAATCAATGGCACTTCTATAAAAATAGTAATCCAACCTGCCATCGCACCATTCCATAAACCCGGTAATTCATAGGCTTTAATATCTATACCGCTTTTATTCTTCGCCACTATAAATCCGCTTTGATGATCAACAAACTTATTGAGGTCAAATTTATTTCCACGATAATTTTTTATGGAACAAACAAGATCGACTGGGTTGAAATGTGTCGCATTAGAAAATATTCTAGCTTGTGAAGTATTTTCTACATCGATTTGAGAACTTTCAACAATTTGCAAAGAAAAACGCCCTTTGCTATCAATAGTCCAAAATGGGCTGCCACCAGGTTCTCCTTCATTTTTAACCATTCCACAAACTCTAATGGGGCGGTCTAGCAGCTTGTGGATTTGTTCGATTTTATTTTCAAATGTATACTTCACAAAATCTTCTAAAACAACGATATTCAGTTCGTTCTTTAGATCGTCAACTAAAACATCTAGTTCATTTTCCTTAATTGTCTTATTGTCTATTTGATAAAGAATTTCAAATATCCATTTTTGCTTCTCTAATAAATATCCTGCTAGCGCTTTTTTATACAGTGAAATGATCTCAACATGATTCTGAATAACATTGTCAATGTTTTTTATAAAAATAATATCCGCATCGATATTACTTAAATTTTCAATCAAGGCGCCATGGCCAGCTGGTCGAAAAACTAAATTCCCTTCACTATTCCGATACGGCATGTTATCCAACGTCACCGCAAGTGTATCAGTAGAAGCGTTCTGAAATGAAAATTCAATATTGATTTTGGTGGTGAACTTACTTTCAACTTTCTTTACTTCATTCTCAATAATTTTTTCAAATTGAGACTTATGAATTTCTGAAATCGTAAAATGTAAATTAGCAACCCCGTTTGATGAACAATATAAGGCAGCTTCGTTCAAATGTTCTTCAATCGGCGTTGCCGTGTGCGTTGAATATTTATGGAAAGGTAAAATCGCCTTTGGCTTACTACTGAAATTAAAATATTCGTGGTCTAAAAGCAACTTGATAAAATAGTAATATTTCTTATCGCTACTCCAAGAAGAATAATCGGAATACAGCTCTTTAAGAATCGTTCTTATTGTATCGAAAAAAGGAAATTTATCTAAACCTGCAAGAAAAACGGAAAGATTTGCCTTATTTGTTTTGTTGATATAGCTGTTAATTGTGTCATTTTCTATATCAAATTCATTCAAGAACTCATTCAAGAACTTAAACATTCTACTTGCTGCTCCCGATGCAGGAACAAATTTTAGGAGCTTTAGATTTCCTTTATTATTATCAAAGTAGGAGGCATATTCTTCAAATTGATTGTCGGTCAACTTTACTATTCCGTCATTAACTACTGCTGGTCGTGCAATATTTGTTTTCTCAATTCCATTACAAAAAAGCGCCAAATGCTCTTTTATAGTTTGCAATTGAATATTTTTCTTGTAAATATGAACAAAGTCCTGCGACCTAAATCCGATTTCTTTAGCGCTAACAAAATCTTCAATTATTTCAATTGCCTTTTGAAATCTAGTCTCTGCGTTACCGCGAAGTGTAATATACGGCTTGTCATTTTCAATTAGCGCCGACCGGAATGTTTGAAATATTTCTTCTCTTCCATCTGGTTTGTCTCTCAACAAATCTTTTTCCCACGGAACATCAATGTCTGTTAGAAAGAATAAGTCGTATTGATGGCTGCGAGCTGCTTCTTCTAACGCGGGATCGCAAAAACTATAGTAGATTTCTGAAAACACTTTTGTGGCTAACAAGCAGGTGTCACTAAATAAATATTGATCTGATGTTAAAAGCGCCTCGTTTTCTGCTTTCGTTTGACCAACAGCAATAGGCAACAAATCTTCAGGCTCACAGATTTGTCCTGTTTTTTTCAACTTTTGTTCTAGATATTCACGCGCATACTCCGGAGCCCAATTAGTTTTGTAATGAGCTGCTAACTGCCTTGCTAATGTCGTCTTGCCTGTAGATTCTGGACCATACAAGACTATTTTTATTACATCTGAATCTTGCTGTTTAAGATTTTCTTCCATTCTAAATAAGCTGAAATAGCTAAAATTGTAAAAATTAGATATTGTAACGCCAACATTCCCAACCCCCTATATGCGTATAATGGCACCACTACAATATCACCAATAATCCAAAGTGTCCAACTTTCAATTTTCTTATTTGCCATATACCACATAGCGGTAAAAAAAATTCCTGATGCTAGAATATCAATATAATTATCAATTTTAATTTGATAGTGGAATGCATTATAGATGCCGAAAACTACAAAAATTGTGATAAAAAACAACACTATGCCAATTGTTTTTTCTTTCGACGTCGTTCTAGAAATGAAAACATCCTCGGCTTTCTCTTTTTTACTTGACCATTGATACCATCCGTAAATGCTCATTAAAGAGAAATACCCATTCAATATCATGTCTCCCAAATATCCTGCAACATAAAGCAAATAAGTTGTAATAACAGTGGCCACTAAGCCTGTTGGATACACCCAAATATTGACCTTCTTAGCCAATAAAACACTCCAAATTCCTAACGAAAATGCTAAAAACTCCATGACTATTAGCGCTGTCGAAGCGTCTTTATAAGACTCTAGGAAAAAATCTACCATCGACATACTAATTAAAAAAATCTGGATTCTCCTCAAAAGCAGTTCCAATGACAACGATATCTGCTCCAGCTTGATGTGCCAATTGAATTTCTCGAATTTCTTTTATCCCTCCACCAACAATCAACGGGATTGATAAATTTTTGGATACCAAGGCAATGATGTTTTCAGGAACAGATTCTAACGCGCCACTTCCCGCTTCTAAGTATATTAGCTTTTTTCCCAAAAGCGCACCAGCTTGAGCGGTTTGAAGGATGTAATCTGGATTGTATCTATCTAATGGTTTGGTCTTACTCACTCGTGCAACGGCAGTTTCTGAGCCGCTTTCAATCAAAATATAGCCTGTGGGGATAATCTCTAAGCTGGTTTCTCTGAGTATTGGAACTGCATTAACTTGATGCTCGATGAGATAATCTGGATTTCGTCCAGAGATAAGGGATAAGAACAAGATTCCATCGGCTTCACCAGATATTTGCGACGGATTTCCCGGGAAAATAATAATGGGAAGCGAAGTGTTTTTTTTGAAAAACAGAATCAAATCATCTACGATTGCATTTTCAACACTGCTTCCTCCAACAAAAATATGTGTCGCTGGAGATTTGTTTATTTTTTCAGCTAATGCTTCGATCTCTTGCAATTCGACTTTGTCGGGGTCAATAAGAATCGCCAACAACTTTTGGTTATTTGCCTTAGCATGAAGTATGTCTTGGTACAGGTTTTTCATTATTGTTGAAAGGCGTAAACGAGTGTAAAGCGCTCCACTTCCTCAAAAAATATATTGTAGTTCATATTTAGCGAACCAAACTTAAGTAAGGCAACAGACTGCATCATTTCAATGCTAAATGGAGCTACATGAATGTGGTCTTTGAAGCTTATTCCGACTTCGTTTCGTATTTTAAAAACCGCTTCTTTGGCACCCCAAATTACAGTCAATTGACGAATATAGTTCTTTTCGCTTACATCTTTTAAAAACTCAAACTCATGTTCTGCAAATTTATGAGCGATTGTGATAATTTTTTCTCTTTGCATTTCCAAATCGATTCCACAATTTTGATCGCTCAAAATAATCGTTGAAAATTCGTGGGAATGAGAAATGGAAATGTGTCGACCATCATTCAAATGTGGTTTTCCGAATTCATCGTAGTACAAATCAAAATCGGTATAACCTTTTTCTTGCAGTAATTTCCGTACGCTCAGAAAACCGCATTGGTGTGAAACTGATTTCATCCCAGCCAAACGTGCTTTACTTTTTTCGTTTAAAATTACCTCTAAAAGCAATTGCTCGAGTGTTTCGGTAATTTTCCAAACTAAGATTTCGGTTTTAGAATTGTGAAGAATCGTTTTGAATAAAGGCATGAATGGATTAGTGATTTTTAGCCCCGATAGTCGCGGTTATCCTTTTTTGTTTTATAAGAAGCCCCTCGACTGCGCTCGGGGTGACAAAAAAACAAAAAAGATAGGAGCAGATAGCGGGAATAGCTTCTAAAAAATATTATTTTATTGATTTTTAAAACTTTAGACAAATCAACAACTCATAAATATTTACAAATGCTTTTTAAATATTAAGTTATTGTTTACTTTTGCACGAAATTTATCAATACAAATATACTATAAATGAGCACTACAACTATGCCTTATGTGGCTTTCAAAGTAAAAGACATTTCTCTAGCAGCTTGGGGAAGAAAAGAAATTGAATTGGCGGAAGCTGAAATGCCAGGATTAATGGCGCTTCGCGCGGAATACAAAAACGAGCAGCCTTTGAAAGGCGCGCGCATTGCTGGTTGTTTGCACATGACAATACAAACTGCGGTGTTGATTGAAACACTAATAGCTTTGGGTGCGGAAGTGACTTGGAGCTCGTGTAATATTTTCTCTACTCAAGATCAAGCTGCTGCTGCTATTGCCGCTGCTGGAATTCAAGTTTATGCTTGGAAAGGTTTGGATGAGGAATCTTTTGATTGGTGTATCGAGCAGACGTTGTTCTTTGGTGAAGACAGAAAACCACTAAATATGATTTTGGATGATGGTGGTGATTTGACCAATATGGTTTTTGACCGTTTCCCAGAATTGGTTCCTGGAATCAAAGGACTGTCTGAAGAGACGACTACTGGTGTTCACAGATTGTACGAAAGAATGAAAAATGGTACTTTGGTGATGCCAGCTATCAACGTAAATGACTCCGTAACTAAATCTAAATTTGACAACAAATACGGTTGTAAAGAGTCTGCGGTAGATGCAGTTCGTCGTGCGACAGACATCATGTTGGCTGGAAAAAGAGTAATCGTTTGTGGATATGGCGATGTGGGTAAAGGAACTGCAGCTTCTTTTAGAGGTGCTGGTTCTATCGTAACAGTTACTGAAATTGACCCGATTTGTGCTTTGCAAGCGGCAATGGACGGATTTGAAGTAAAAAAATTAAACACTGTTATTGCGACTGCTGATATTATTATTACAACTACAGGAAATAAAGACATCGTTTTAGGAAGCCACTTCGAACAAATGAAAGACAAAACTATCGTTTGTAATATTGGTCACTTCGACAACGAAATCGACATGGCTTGGTTGAACAAAAACCATGGTGCGTCTAAAGTGGAGATCAAACCACAAGTAGACAAATATACCATCGCTGGAAAAGACATTCTTATCTTGGCGGAAGGTCGTTTGGTTAACTTAGGTTGCGCCACTGGGCACCCAAGTTTTGTAATGAGTAATTCTTTCACCAATCAAACTTTAGCTCAAATTGAGTTGTGGAAAAACAGCGCGAACTATAACAACGAAGTGTATATGTTACCAAAACACTTAGATGAGAAAGTAGCAGCTTTACACTTAGCGAAGTTGGGCGTTGAATTGGAAACTTTGAGAGACGATCAAGCGGCTTATATTGGTGTTGACGTTAAAGGTCCATTTAAACCAGAATATTATAGATACTAGTTAATTGATAATTAACAATTAACAATTGATAATTAAAAAGCCCTTGCTGAAAAGTGAGGGCTTTTTATTTATATTTACTTTGATTTACTAACTACAAAATATTACTACTTTGAAAAAAATAACGCTATTCACTTTGTTTTTGATTGGGACGTATTCCTACTCACAAATCATCAATACCGCGCCGTATATCTTAACGGTAGATGAATTAAAACAATGGACATCTTCTGGGCCAACCGCATCAACAGATTTAATCGCAACGGTTAACCTCGCTCCGCGATTTACTAATGCCGCCACGCAATTCAATCCTGCCTTATCGAACGACATGAAAATTGCTTACCTACCAGACGGAATGAATAATTTCGGAAACTATTTTGGAGAGCAAAATCAATTCAATTTATTCAATTTTACGCATTGGGCTTACATTGATAAATTGGTTTGGTTTGGCGGCACCGCTTCACAAACCATTCAATTACCATCGTCGCCATGGGTGAATGCAGCCCATAAAAATGGCGTAAAAGTTTTCGGCAATGTGTTTTTTGCTCCAGCAGCTTTTGGAGGATCGACTGCCACTTTAACGAACTTCTTGGAACAAGATGGCGGTGGCAATTTTGTAGCCGTTCCCAAAATGATTGCCATGATGCAATACTATAATTTTGACGGCTGGTTTATAAATGAAGAAACGGCGACTAATGCCACAACTGCGGCCTTAATGCAAGATTTTGTCCGTGACTTAACGACACAAGCGGAAGCGTCAGGCAAAGAAGTGATGTGGTACGATGCGATGCGACTGAGTGGCGCCGTAGGTTGGCAAAACCGATTGAATGTAAACAACAGTCCATTCGTGCAAGACGATCAAGACGCCAACGGCACCTTTGAAACCAGAGTGAGCAGCAGCATCTTTATTAATTTTTTCTGGAGTGGCACCACTTATCCAACTGCCTCTAGAACCAGAGCCAATTTGATCGGACGTTCTTCTTATGACGTTTTTACTGGCGTTGATATTTGGCCGGGAAGAAATCAAAGTAATTTCGAAATCAACGGGAATACTTTTATGACCAATTTGCATGAAAATGCGACCACGCCTTTTACCTCGTTAGGAATTTTTGCGCCAAACTGCATTTATAACAATGCTGTTTACTCTAATTTTAATAATGACCCGTTAGATTACGCTTCTTTCTACAGTGCCGAAAATCGCATGTTTGCAGGTGATGACGGCAATCCTGGAATTGTAGACGCGAATGGATTTAAAGGGCTATCGAATTGGGTTCCGGAAACTTCAGTAATTTCCAGTTTGCCATTTTTAACCAATTTTTGCACCGGACATGGAACCAAAAAATTCGAGAATGGACTTCAAACCAGCGCTGCGAATTGGCACAATATGAATGAACAAGATATTCTACCCACATGGCAATTTGCCTTTTCCGAAAATGGGATTTTGACGGCAGAATGGGATTTTAACGACGCCTATTCTAAAGGCAATTCGTTGAAAATTTCAGGAAATCTACCCGCAGACACACCAATCGATTTGATGTTGTTTAAAACAAAGTTAAACATGTCTGGAGACGATTTACTTATTGATTTGATGTATAAAAGCACTTCCGGTAGTCCGAATTTAAAAATTTTAGTGGTTTATGCAGATGAACCCAATCAAAAATATGAGCTCCCAATTACCGATGTTATTTCGGTTAATGGATGGTATTATGCCCAATCTGACGGACTTTTTCAAGGTGTTCCGGCACGAGAAATCGCCAAAGTTGGTTTAAGAATTAAATCCATAACAGACATACCAAACTACCAAATCAATATTGGAGAGATCAATGTAGGAGAGGTATTTCTTTCAACCACGAGTCAATCTACTGACCACAATTTCGTAATTGTAAGTTATCCAAACGATAATATTGCTGCGGTACTTTTCAACATCAATTGGCCAAATTCAAACCAACTAAAATATACCGTAACTGACCTTCAAGGAAAAATTATTGCTGAAAACAACATCAACCTCAACAATACAACTACATATTCTTTTTCAACAAATGGTCTTGCCAAAGGAACCTACATTGTCAAGTTTACTGACGAAAGCAACAGAAGCGAGGTCCAGAAAATCATCATCAAATAAAGCCCAATAAAAAACCCGACTCAAATGAATCGGGTTTTTTATTATAGAAATCTCAGTGATTATGCTTCGAATGGAAGGATAGAAACGTATGATTTGTTATCTTTTTTCTTTTGGAACTGAACCACTCCATCAACTCTTGCATGTAAAGTATGATCTTTACTAATGTAAACGTTTTCTCCTGGATTGTGTTTAGAACCTCTTTGTCTTACGATGATGTTCCCAGCAATAGCAGCTTGACCTCCATAAATCTTAACACCTAAACGTTTCGATTCTGATTCTCTACCATTCTTGGAACTACCGACACCTTTCTTGTGAGCCATGACGTATTAGTTTTAAATGTTAATTATTCTTCAGTTGTTGTTTCAGTTGCTTCTGCTTTCTTAGCAGTTGCTTTCTTCTTACCACCAGTCGCGCTGATTCCTTCGATTACAATTTGAGTAAGATACTGTCTGTGACCGTTTCTTTTCTTGAATCCTTTTCTTCTTTTCTTTTTGAAAACGATTACTTTGTCTCCTTTTAAGTGTTGTAACACTTTGGCTTCTACTGAAGCACCTTCTATAGCTGGGGCGCCTAAAGT
>CALPOS020000058.1 GCA_943325255.2 Sphingobacterium thalpophilum | reverse complement strand
TACAGTAAAAAAATTGGAATTTTTGATGCCACCGCAGTTTACCATGAAGACGTTGCTAATGCCGGTGATGCAGTAACCTCTATTTTTATTCCACAACCCAAGACTAGAAGAGGAACGGTTCATATGAAAACTAAAATTGGAGGTTTGGGAATTGAATTAGGAGGGATTTGGGGAGGCCAACCTTTGAATGGAAGGGAATTTCAAGTAATGGAGAATGACACGGTAAAAGTTGACAAAGTAAATGCACAAGACAATTGGGGAGGAAAAGCTAAACTGACATTTTCAAAAGGAAGATTTAATATGTATATGCAAGGTGCTGTTCAGGGATTAGTAGCTAATGGCGGTGCTGACAATACACAAACTTTTACAGGATGGAGATTAAAAGATAGTGGAAGTGGTAATCAAATGAATTTTCTAACTGGTTTCACCTACAATGTTACCTCAAAATTACAAGTAGCACCAAATTTTTTATGGCAAAAACCACTAGTCGAAGCAATGCCAAACGGAGTTGACGCTCCTGGAAGATTGAGAAATATTTTAGAGGATCCATTTATTGTAAGAGCAAACCGAGAGACTATTGGAGGTGAACTATTATTAACTTTCGATCCAACGCCAGCAACGTGGATGTACGAATGGAATAATGATATGGTTGAAGATGCAAAATTTGCTTTTAGTACAGGCTTCGTTTATCGTAATTTACCTACTACTCAAGATGCTGCGATCGGATTTTTAGCTAACAGAACTCCTTTTGCTTTTGCAACGTCAGCTCCAGCTCAAAATTTGTGGGAATCAAATACAAGAATTGTTTCAAAAATTACGCCTGATTTTGGCTTAATTACCAACCTATATTTTGGTAATGGTCAAGCAAATGGCGACTCTGAAAGAACCATCAATAGAGGAGGTGGGGATGTTCGTATGATTTACAAGAAAGTAAAAGTAGTTACGTCTTTAAAAATAAATGATTGGGGTCCTTTCGATTACCACAGAGATTTTAACTTAACCTATCCAGTTCAAAGTGTCTTAGATATTTCTACATCAGTCGGAAAGCCAAGTTGGTTTATTTTACCAGATACCAGAATAGGTATTATGGGAACTTGGCGTGCATTGGATCAATATAGTCCTAGATATTCTCCTAATCAAACTGCAACCGAATTTGCAACGCAACCAATCTTAAGTCCAGTTGGATTTCCGAACGGTACCGAATGGGAAATTAGAACATATGTACACATTAACATTGGAAAATAATCTAAAAAAAATATAAAATGAAAAACGATAAATTTAATTTGTTAAAAGATATTCTGCTATTAGGATTTGTCTTGCTTCTAAGTGTGAGCTGTGAAAGAGAGGTTTCTGATGATGCTACAATTGCAACTTTTCCTACTACTGGAGAGATATTTACAGATACTCCAGTTGGAATGGGAAGTAATTTTTATTTTCCGTACGGACCAGATGGTGATAATCCAGTTGGTTCAAAATTTACAGCTTGGTCTGTTGACGAAAATGTAGGTTATGTGGGAAATGCTTCTATGCGTTTTGATGTTCCTAACGCCAATGACCCAGAAGGTAATTATGCCGGTGGAATATTGAGAATTGACGGGCCAGGTCGCGATTTATCGGGATACGACGCGTTAACCTTTTGGGCCAAAGCATCTCAGGGTGCTGTTGTTGGTGAATTTGGTTTTGGAGAAGATTTTTTTCCTAATAAATACATAACAACGATCAAGAATGTGAGTATTGGAACTGCATGGAAGAAATATATTATACCTATTCCAGATGCATCAAAATTAGTGCAAGAAAGAGGAATGTTCAGGTATGCCGCAGGTTCGCAAGCAACAAATAATTTAGGATATACATTTTGGATTGATGAACTTAAATTTGAAAAACTAGGAACCATTGCCCAAGCAAGACCTTCCATTGCAAACGGAGTAAACAGAACAATAAATTCGTTCATTGGAATTACGATACCGTTGGCGGATCTGAAAGAAACTTTTAATTTACCTAATGGTCTAGATCAAGTTGTATTCCCAGCTCCTGCTTATTTTGCTTTCAAATCTTCAAATCCTAGTGTTGCATCTGTGAACGAGAGCGGGCAAATTACCGTTTTAGCTTCAGGAACAACTGTGATTACCGCCAATATCGGAGGTGTTTTAGATGCTGCCACAAATGAATTCGTCGGAGGAATAGACGCGATTGATTCAATTACCATTAATTCTCAAGGTGTATTTGCATTAGCACCGACTCCTACACTAGATCCAAGTAGGGTCTTGTCAATATTTAGTGATACCTATACGAATGTACCGGTGGCGTATTACAATGGTTTTTGGGCGCCAGGTTCAACAACAGGTTCAGCTGACTTTTCCGTAAATGGTAATAATATATTAAACTATACTACTTTTAATTATGTGGGTATCGCAACATCGAATCCTACTTTAAATTGTAGTGCAATGACGCGCGTTCATTTTAATATGTATGTGCCAAGCGTACCATCAAATTTTGACTTCTTAATTTCGATTGAAGATTGGGGAGCGAACCAAGTTGATAACGGCGGGGATGATACGCGTCAACAAATATTTGTGCCTCGATCTCAAGTTCAACCAAATACTTGGATCACAGTAGACGCACCGTTAACGTTGACCAATAGAAATAACATTGGACTAATTATTATGGAGAATATCAACGGTTCATCTTTAACAAATTTTTACATGGATAATATTTATTTCTACAATTAAAAACAAATAAACTTTTAAACTTTTTACAATGAATAAAATAAAATCAAACATAATTCTCTTGATGATTAGTTTTTTCTTAATCATAAGTTGCAATTCAGATGAAAAGCAGACTGTGATAACAAAAACGCAGCTAGTGATGAGCGATGAGTTTAATGTAGATGGATCTCCCAATCCAGCTTTATGGAGTTACGATCAAGGTACTAGGGGAGATGGTTGGGGTAATAATGAATTACAGTATTATACTGACAGACCAGAAAACATTAGAGTTGAAAATGGTATGTTAAAAATTACTGCGATCAAGGAGTCTTTTATGGGTTCGGCGTATACTTCTGCAAGAATTTTATCTAAAGGAAAGTATGAGAAGAAATATGGTAGAATGGAAGCTCGTATAAAATTGCCAATTGGAAAAGGTTTGTGGCCGGCGTTTTGGATGCTGGGCGCAAGTTCAGACACCAAAACTTGGCCGCTTTGTGGAGAAATAGATATCATGGAATATCTAGGAGATAAGCCTACTTCGATTTTCGGAAGCGTTCATGGTCCATTATATTCGGGAGGAGATGCTATTTCAAAAGATTATACGCTAACTAATGACAGGTTTGATAATGATTTCCATGTTTTTGGAATCGAATGGGACGAGAATTACATTAATTATTATGTGGATGATGTTTTGTACAATCAAATTACACCTGCTGATGTTCCTGGTGAATGGGTATTTAACGAACCTTTTTATTTAATTCTTAATATGGCAGTTGGCGGAAATTTCCCAGGTTCACCAAACAGTGAAACGAGATTTCCTCAAACTATGATGGTGGATTATGTGAGAGTATATCAATAAATACAAAAGATTTAAACAAGAAAATACTATTTAATAGGCTCTTTTTTAAGAGTCTATTAAATTTTTGAGATATAAAAGATTACAAGAATTTACTACTTATGAACGAGACGATACTAGTAAAAGACAAAACTGAAACAGATAAAAAATCTGTGGAGATGAATAGGGTTGTTATAAGTGGTGAAGTATTTTACAAAATAGCCAACAATGATGCTATGCGCCCGTTCTTTATGAGCATTGTTAGCGATTCGAATCACTGGCTTTTTATTTCAAGTAATGGTGGTCTTACTGCTGGAAGAAAGAACGCTGAATTTGCGCTTTTCCCTTATTATACTGATGATAAGATTACAGAGTTTGCTGATATCACAGGAAGTAAAACTATTGTTCAGATTCACGCGAACAATGAGACAAATCTTTGGGAACCTTTTTCAGAGCGGTTTAATGACAAGTATTCCATTACCAGAAATTTATATAAAAACAATTACGGAAATAAAATAATTTTTGAAGAAATTCTTCAAGATTTTAATATTACCTTCAGGTACCAATGGAGTACCAGCAACCTTTTCGGTTTTGTCAAAACGTCAGAAATCATTAATCATTCTGATCATGATTATCCGATTTCGATATTAGATGGAATCCAAAACATCATGCCGCAAGGTGTGAGTAGTGATTTACAATCTAGCACAAGTAATTTAGTGGATGCCTATAAAAGAAATGAACTTCATGCTGAAAGTGGTCTGGGAATTTTTGCTTTAAGTGCCATTATTGTTGACAAGGCGGAACCTAGTGAAGCATTAAAAGCCAATATTGCATGGTCGGTAGGGATTGATAAACCAACGTATTTGCTTTCCTCATTACAACTTAATGCATTTAGGAATCTGCAGAAGTTGCAACCCGAAACGGATATTAAAGGTGAAAAGGGAGCTTATTTTGTTTCGGCTGAGGTAACGATACCGAAAAACACATCAAAAAGTTGGAAAATCATAGCAAATGTTAACCAAAATCAATCGCAAGTGATTCAGCTCACGGATGCTATATTGAATGATGGCACACTGGAAAGTCAGCTTTTAGCAGATATTGAATTGGGTAGCAAAAACCTAATTGCATTGAACGCTACAGCTGATGGATTGCAATTTACAGCGGATAAACGTAGAGATACACGTCACTTTTCTAATGTATTGTTCAATATAATGCGCGGTGGGATCTTCGATAATAATTACCAAATTGAGAAGAAGGATTTTCTAACTTATATGGCGCATGCCAATAAAATTGTTTTTGAAAATAACGATGATTTTTTCAACAAGCTACCTGATATTTTTGAATACGCTGATTTGAAACAGTTTATTGCAAATCATGAAAATCCAGATTTGTTGCGTCTTTGTACCGAATATTTACCACTTAAATTTAGTAGAAGGCATGGTGATCCGAGTCGACCTTGGAATAAGTTTTCAATCAATACTCGAAGCGAAATAGATGGTTCGAAGATTCTAGACTACGAAGGAAATTGGAGAGACATTTTTCAAAACTGGGAAGCATTGGCTTATTCTTATCCGGAATTTATAGACGGTATGATTGGCAAGTTTTTGAATGCCTCAACTTTTGATGGTTATAACCCGTATCGCGTTACCAAAAGTGGTTTTGATTGGGAAACAATAGAACCAGATAATCCGTGGTCATACATCGGTTATTGGGGCGATCATCAAATAATTTATTTGTTGAAATTCCTGGAATTTATTGAAAAATACCAGCCAGGAAAATTGCAATCCTATTTCGAAAAAGAGTGTTTTGTTTATGCTGCAGTACCATACACCATAAAATCATATCAAGAAATTCTGAAGAACCCGAAAGATACGATTTCGTATAACCATGAATGGGATGAAAAAATAATAAAACGCAAAACAGCAAATGGCGCAGATGGCGCTTTGTTGCGCGATAATAATGATGAAATTTATCACGTCAATTTAATCGAAAAAATCCTCGCGACGGTATTGTCAAAAATGTCCAATTTTATTCCAGAAGCAGGGATTTGGATGAATACCCAACGTCCTGAATGGAATGATGCTAATAATGCATTAGTAGGAAATGGCGTATCGATGGTGACGTTGTATTACCTCCATAGATTTCTCAAGTTTTTCCAAAAATTATTAGATTCGTCTACGTTAGAAACAATAAAAATATCTAATGAAATGGTAGAATTTTACCATGCCATTAGAGAAAATCTACTCGAATTTAAACCATTATTGGATGCTCCAATCGACAATCAAGATCGAAAAAAGATCATGGATGCTTTGGGTCAAGCGGCTTCTGAATATCGTTTTCAAGTGTATAATAGTGGATTTTGGGGGAAGAAAAGAACCCATTCGATGGATGGTTTGCGAATCTTCACGCAAGTATGTCTCGATTTTATTGAACACTCGGTCAAAGCGAATCAAAGAGAAGATAAGTTATTTCACGCCTATAATTTGATGTCTGTAGAAGGAACTGGGGTTCAGATTTCTTATCTGCCTGAAATGTTAGAAGGGCAGGTGGCTGTTTTGAGTTCAGGTTTTCTAACTGGAAAGCAATCACTTCAAATCCTAGATTCTTTGCGCAATAGTGCTTTATACAGACCGGATCAACAAAGTTATATTCTATATCCAAATAAAGAACTTCCTAGATTCTTGGAGAAAAATACAATTCCAAAAGAGAAAGTGGCACAGTCTAAACTACTGGGTCAACTCTTGCAAGATCATAATTTTCAGATTATCAATCAAGATATTAAAGGAGGTTATCATTTCAATGGTAATTTTCACAACGCTAATGACTTAAAAGTCGCGTTGGCTTTACTTGAAAAAAATCAAGAATACAAAGAATTAGTGACTCAAGAATCGGAGATGATTTTACAGATTTTTGAAGGGGTTTTCAATCACAAATCGTTCACAGGAAGATCGGGAACTTTCTATGCATTTGAAGGACTAGGTTCTATCTATTGGCACATGGTTTCGAAGCTACATTTAGCTACGCAAGAAGTTTGTCTTAAGTCAATAAACGATAATGATCAGAAGGAAGTGGTGTCGGCGCTAATTTCTCATTACGAGGAGATTGGAAAAGGTATAGGTATTCATAAATCACCATCGGTTTACGGCGCTTTTCCGACAGATCCATATTCTCATACCCCAATGCACCGAGGGGCACAGCAACCAGGGATGACGGGTCAAGTAAAAGAAGATATCTTGACAAGAATCGGAGAGCTGGGCGTAATGATGAACGAAGGAAAATTAGAATTTCAACCAACGTTACTGCATAGAAACGAGTTTTTGATTGATGGAAATGAAGTCAATTTTATAACCGTGGATGGCACTGATAAAAAGATACAATTAGAGAAAGGAAGTTTGGCATTCTCAGTTTGTCAAGTTCCGGTAGTCTATACAATTGCCGCTTCGAATCAGATGGAAATACAATATAACAATGGTACAAGCAAGACAATGGATTCTTTAGCGTTAGACGCCAATGAAAGCCAAAAAATATTCGCGAGAAAGGGTGAAATTTCATTAATTAAAATTCATTTGACCGAAGATAAGTTGAGATAATGAATAAAGCAATTTACATCTTATTTCTCCTTTTAATATCATGTAATAAGAACATAATGAGCAATGTTTCTAGTAGAATGACTGCAGATAAAATTTTGGGAAATACAAAGTTTCAAGCCATTTGTTATGGTGGATATAGAACGCAAACTAGAGACAATGAGCCTACTGTTCTTGAGCTAAAGGAAGATTTGAGAATACTTTCTGCCATGAACATTAAGATGATTAGAACTTATAACGTGCATCATCAGGAAGCATCGAATTTGATGAAAGCTATCAGTGAATTATCAAAAGAGGACGCAGATTTTGAGATGTACGTGATGTTGGGCGCTTGGATAGATTGCAAAAATGCCTGGACCGAGTATGCGCCCAATCACAATGAAGAAAGCGAGAGAAACGCCATTGAGATTGACGAAGCGGTAAGATTGGCCAATCAGTATCCAGAGATTATAAAGATAATCGCGGTAGGCAATGAAGCTATGGTGAAATGGGCAACGAATTATTACGTGCAGCCAAGTGTCATCTTAAAATGGGTGAATCATTTACAAGATTTAAAAAGGAACAATAAATTACCAAAGGATCTGTGGATTACCAGCTCGGATAATTTTGCTTCTTGGGGTGGAGGCGATGCCGAATATCATGTCGAAGATTTGAAGAACTTGATCAAAGCAGTTGATTATATTTCATTACACACTTATCCAATGCACGATACGCATTATCATCCCATATTTTGGGGAACAAAGGCAAATGAAGAACATATATCTGAAAAAGAAAAAATAGATGCTTCGATGTTGAGAGCAAGAGATTACGCTATTAGTCAGTATCGATCGGTCGTGAACTATATGAAATCAATAGGTGTTGACAAGCCCGTTCATATTGGTGAGACTGGTTGGGCAACGAAAGATAATCAGTTATATGGAGAAGCTGGATCGAAAGCAACTGACGAATACAAATCAGGGCAGTTTTATAAATTAATGCGAGATTGGAGTAATAAAGAAGGCATTTCTTGTTTCTACTTTGAAGCATTTGATGAGAATTGGAAAGATAGTAAGAATCCAAATGGTTCAGAAAATCATTTTGGATTGATCAATTTGCAGTCTGAAGCTAAATTCGCACTTTGGGATTTGGTCGACAAAGGGATATTTAATGGTTTATCCAGAAATGGAAAACCTATTACGAAATCCTATAATGGCAATGAAAAATCTTTATGGTCGGATGTTAAGACACCATCAGAATTAGTAACGCATTAATAATGACAAAAAGTAGCAGCAATATAATTCGTGTTCAATTCTTGATAATAGGATCTATCATGGCGTTTACTTTAAATAGCTGCAAAGCAACGAAAGAACTTGAAATGGAAGTGTATGAAACTTCTTCAACTGGTCATGCACTGAGCAGAATAGGAGAATTTAATACTGATAAAACACCGATTGCTATAGCATTAAATCCAGAACAGAAGTTTCAGACCATTACTGGTTTTGGAGGATCATTTACGGAGTCTTCGGCGTCTTTACTCAATCGATTGAGTAAGGGCAATCGCAAGAAAATTCTAGAAGCTTATTTTGGTAAAGATGGAGCCAATTATTCATTAACGAGAACACATATTAATTCCTGCGATTTTTCTCTAGATCACTATGCTTATGCTATGGTAGATGGAGATATGAATTTGGAAAGTTTTTCAATTGATAAGGATAAAGAAGATATCATTCCGATGATTCTGGAAGCAAAAGCGATTTCGAAAGATGGGTTTGAGATCATTGCTTCTCCTTGGACAGCACCACCGTGGATGAAAGACAACAAGAGTTGGATTGGTGGCAAATTGCTTCCTGAATACAATGATACTTGGGCACTTTATTACTCCAAGTACATCGATGCGTATAAGAAAGAAGGTATTGACATCTGGGGACTAACGGTAATCAACGAACCGCATGGCAACGGAAATAACTGGGAAAGCATGTTGTTTTCACCTACGGAAATGACCGATTTCGTTCAAAACCACTTGGGACCATCATTAGAAGCCAATGGGAAAGGCAATGTGAAGATTTTGGGATACGACCAAAATAGAGCAGGCCTAAAAGAATGGGTTGATGCCATGTATAAAGATGAAAAATCATCTAAATATTATGCAGGAACTGCGATTCATTGGTACGAAAGTACTTATGATTACTTTCCCGCTGATTTGCAGTACGCACATCATAAGGCACCCAATAAATATTTAATTCAAACGGAAGCTTGCGTCGACTCTGAAGTGCCACATTGGAATGATGACGCATGGTATTGGAAAAAAGAAGCTACCGATTGGGGTTGGGATTGGGCCAGCGAAAAAGACAAACATTTGCATCCAAAATATGCGCCAGTCAATCGTTATGCAAATGACATTATTGGTTGCTTGAATAATTGGGTAGATGGTTGGGTAGACTGGAATATGGTTTTGGACGAACAAGGTGGGCCAAATTGGTTTAAAAACTGGTGTGTGGCTCCTGTGATTGTAGACATCAAGAAAGATGAAGTCTACTTTACACCGCTTTATTATGTGATGTCACATTTTAGTAAGTTCATGCGACCAGGGGCGGTAAAAATTGGCTGTAATCTCAATGATAAAGAGCTAGTGGCTACTGCAGTTGCAAATCCAGATCGTTCCATCGCTTTGGTGATTTTTAATCCAACCGAAGATTCAAAGACAATAGAAATACAAATTAATAACAACAAAAAGATTATTTCCATTAGCGCAAAAGCATTGCAAACGGTGGTGATTAAACCTGAATAACTAATAAACTAAATTTTCAAGATATGTCAAATAAAAGTACTAACATCAAGGACATGGTTCCGATGAGCCAAAAAATTGCCTTTGGACTAGGAATGCTGGCCAACCAAATGTTTCCGGCAGCCTTAGGGATTTTTATGGTTGTATTGGTAGAAAATTTAGGGATGCCATCTTGGATGTGGGGTGTTTTGTTTTTTGTACCAAGAATAGTAGATGCTTTTTTTGATCCAATTATGGGATTTATTTCCGATAATACGAAATCAGTTTGGGGACGAAGAAGACAGTATGTTTTTATTGGGTCTTTAATTATGGGAATTGCATTCATCATCATGTGGCAATTATATCGAGAAGATAGTGTGATTTATAATTTCACCTTTTTTCTAACTTTCTCACTTATCTTTCATATTGGTCTTTCTATTTTCAGTGTTCCATATGTTGCAATGGGTTACGAAATGAGTGATGACTTTCATGAACGGACAAGTATTATGGCCGTTTCTCAATGGATTGGTCAATGGGCATGGGTAATCGCGCCGTGGTTTTGGGTAATCATGTATGATCCTTCTTGGTTTCCGAATGCCGATACCGCCACCAGAACATTAGCAATTTGGGTTGGTGTGATATTTATGTTATTGGCTATGGTTCCTGCTATTTTTATCAAAAGTAAATCAACAAAATTTGACCATAATTTACAACCTCTTACATTTAAGACCATTGGTGGCAGTTTGAAAGAGATACTAATTAGTTTCAAAGAGGCATTTACCAATAAACCATTTAGAAAGCTATGTATTGCTACTTTTTTTATTTTTAACGCATTTAATACCGTTGCAGGTTTTACCTTTTTTATTGTTGTTTACTATCTTTTCAATGGAGATACGGGCGC
>CALPOS020000057.1 GCA_943325255.2 Sphingobacterium thalpophilum | reverse complement strand
CCGTCGTAGGTAAATTCGCGGTAAACTTCATCCGCAATCAAAAACAAATCGTGCTTTTTAACCAAGTCTGCCAGTTGCATCATCTCTTCTTTTGAATATAGATAACCGGTTGGGTTTCCTGGATTGCAAATCAAAATGGCTTTGGTCTTTGGCGTGATGAGCTTTTCAAAATCTGCGATAGGAGGTAAGGCAAAACCAGTATCTATGGTTGAAATTACAGGAACCACTTTTACTCCAGAGGCAGTAGAAAATCCATTGTAGTTAGCATAGAACGGTTCAGGAATAATGATTTCATCACCTTGATCCATCGTGCTTCCCATGGCAAAAAGCAAAGCTTCGGATCCACCAGTGGTAATGATAATGTCCGCAACATCTATTGGTAAACCATGGTCTTTGTAGTACTGAGAAAGCTTGGTTCTATAGCTTTCAAAACCGGCAGAGTGGCTGTATTCTAGCACCTTGATATCAAGATTTTTGATAGAATTCATTGCGACTTCTGGTGTCTTAATATCGGGTTGCCCAATATTCAAATGATATACTTTATTTCCTTTCTTTTTAGCGATGTCAGAATAAGGAACCAATTTACGAATTGGCGATTCTGGCATTTGCTTTCCCTTGTTGGATATTCTTGGCATGATGAAGTGATTTTTTTGAACTGCAAATTTGCAATTTTTTTGAGAGTACACCAATTGTTTTAGTTGATATTATTATCACTTTGACTTCCTTTTTTAATTTAATTTTATACAAATCATTTTCATGAATTTCCGCATCTTCATTTTCATTTTATTTTTTTGGCACGTCTCGATGAATGGTCAGAGCGGATTTCAATTTGAAAACAATAAAGACAAAATCGCAATCCCTTTCCAGCTAATTAATAACCTGGTTTTTATTCCACTTGAAGTCAATGGTGTACCTCTAAATTTCCTTTTAGATTCCGGTGTAGACGAAACCATTCTCCTTAGCCTTGATGACAAAGAAGAAGTAAGTTTGCACAGCGTAAAAAAAATTAAGCTGAAAGGATTAGGAAGTAACGAACCTATTGAAGGCTTGAAATCTTCCAACAATATTTTATCCTACAAAGGACTGGTCGATAGAAATCACGATGTTTACATTGTTTTAGACCAGAGCTTTAATTTTTCTTCCCACATCGGAATTCCTGTAAATGGCATCATCGGCTATAATTTTTTCAAAGACAATATCGTCGAAGTCAATTATGATAAGAAGAAAGTCTATGTCTATAGAGACACAAAGAAAATCAGAAGAAAAAAGTTAAAATATGCAGCATCTCCGATAACTATAGAAAGAAACAAACCTTACTTGATGTCAACTGTCGCCATAGAACAAGAAGAAATTCCATCGAAACTTTTGATCGACATCGGAAATAGTGATGCTCTTTGGCTTTTTGAAAACAAAGAGAAAAATATCAAAATACCAAAAGTAAAATTTGAAGATTATTTAGGAAAGGGATTCAGTGGTGATATCCATGGCTTTCGGGCAAAAATCAGCAGCATTCAAATCAACTCATTTAAGTTTGCGAATCCAATTGTGGCATTTCCAGACTCGGTTTCCATCAAGAGTGTAAATAGGGTTGCTGATCGCGTAGGCTCCATTGGTGGTGAACTACTAAAACGTTTCAATATCATTTTTGACTACCCAATTCAAACGTTCTATTTGAAAAAAAGCAGTTATTACGATGACCCTTTTTCGTATAACATGAGCGGAATTGAGTTGCAAAACGACGGTATGCAATGGGTGCAGGAAACGGTCAATTTACAAACGGTCAATCTGGACAATTCCTACGATGGAAATGGTAATAAAACACAAAATGACTTCAAACTCAAGTTTACACTTAAACCAATCTTCTCGATTGCTAGTGTTCGAAAAAATTCTCCTGCCGAGGCGAGTGGACTGCAAGTAGGCGATCTCATTATATCAATCAATAAGGTCGAAGCGTATCGTTACTCTTTGCAGTCGATTAATGATCTACTCAAATCAGAGGAAGGAAAATGGCTGTATTTTGACGTGGAACGAAATGGTAAGAAACAAAAGTTTAAGTTTCAATTAAAAAGTCTATTGTAGCTACAATTTTGTTGTATATCACAAAATACTAAAGCAAAAAAAAAGAGCCTCAATTGAAGCCCTCTTTATTTAATTGTCGCTAGACATAATTCCTTTTTTCTTTTCTAAGACGTTGACCGCCTCTTTGACCAAAACTTCGCCTTTGATTTTGATCGCAACACGTCCGCCTTCTACATTAGTGGCATTCGATTCAACGGTAATGGTCTTTCTGATTGGACCTGGACTCATATTGTATTTCACGTCTATTTTTCCAGATTTTCCCGGCATGATTGGTTCTGTAGGTTTCGATGGCACCGTACAACCGCAAGTCGATTGTACATTGGTAATGATTAATGGCGCATCTCCAGTATTTTTAAACTCAAAAGTTCGCAAACCACTATCTTCATCTTTATATACGTTTCCATAATCTACCGTATTATCTTTGGCTACGAACTCTATTTTTGCACCTTGAGCGGTTGCGCTTAATGTGAATCCTACAAAAGCAAATGCAATTAGTAATTTTTTCATTTCTGTGTTAATTTTAAGTGGAGTAAAAGTACTTTCTTTTATGAAATTTGCAAATATTTAGTTCTTAATTTTTTATAAGGTGCTAATTATTTACTTTTGCATGGCTTGCAAATAGCATACCAGTATCAATATTTTTTTCTAGTAGCTATTTCCCGCTTTCCACGCTATCTTTTGCGGCGAACCCCGCCACAAAAGGATGCTGTTTCAATCGGGGCTAGGGCCGCAGAATCAAATCGTATTTTCGTTGAATAAGGAAAAATACTAACTAACAATTACACTAATTAACGATTTAACAAATCAACGATTTAACGATTACACAATTAAACAATTTCACAATCCACACACATCAACATAAAATGACAATACCGACTCAATTTGACGCCAAAACGATAGAACCAAAATGGTACGACTACTGGATGAAAAACAAATATTTTCATTCAAAGCCGGACCATCGCACACCGTATTCGATTGTAATTCCACCACCAAACGTGACTGGAGTCTTACACATGGGACACATGCTCAACAATACGATTCAAGATGTATTGATTCGTCGTGCGCGTCTTAAAGGGTTCAACGCTTGTTGGGTTCCGGGAACCGACCACGCTTCTATTGCAACCGAAGCAAAAGTGGTGGCAAAACTCAAAGCGGAAGGCATCAACAAAAATGATTTGTCTCGTGAGGAATTTCTCAAGCATGCATGGGATTGGACCGACAAATACGGTGGCGTAATTCTCGAACAACTCAAACAATTGGGTTGCTCTTGTGATTGGGACCGAACCAAATTCACCATGGATCCAGATATGTCAGCGTCGGTTATTCGTTCTTTTGTTGATTTATATAATAAAGGTTACATCTATCGCGGTTACCGTATGGTCAATTGGGACCCAGAGGCCAAAACAACCTTGTCCGACGAGGAAGTGATCTATGAAGAACAACAAGGAAAACTCTATTTCTTAAAATACAAAATTGACGGTAGCGAAGATTTCTTGACGATTGCAACAACGCGTCCAGAAACAATATTTGGAGATACAGCTATTTGTATTAACCCAAATGACGAAAGATTTGTACATCTCAAAGGAAGGAAAGCCATCGTTCCTATTTGCGGTCGCGTCATTCCAATCATTGAAGACGAATACGTTGATATCGAATTCGGAACGGGTTGCCTTAAAGTAACGCCTGCGCACGACATGAATGACAGAACGTTAGGCGAGAAGCACAATCTAGAAATTGTCGATATTTTCAACGACGACGCTACTTTGAATAGTTTTGGTTTGCATTACCAAGGGCAAGATCGCTTTGTTGTTCGTGAAAAAATTGCTAAGGAACTAGAAACGATTGGCGCAATGGCTAAAACCGAAATACATCTCAATAAGGTGGGAACGTCAGAAAGAACCAAAGCGGTAATCGAGCCTCGCTTGTCCGACCAATGGTTTTTGAAAATGGAAGACTTGGTAAAACCAGCGATTCAATCGGTGTTGGTAGATGAAGAAATTAAACTGTACCCAAAAAAATTCGACAACACCTACCGTCATTGGTTAGAAAATATCCGCGACTGGAATATTTCGCGTCAGTTGTGGTGGGGACAGCAAATTCCGGCGTATTACTTTGGTGATGGAGCAGAAGATTTTGTTGTAGCCGAATCTATCGAGGAAGCGCTTGTTTTAGCCAAACAAAAAGCCAACAATCAACAACTAACAGCCAACGATTTAACTCAAGATGCGGACGCTTTAGATACTTGGTTTTCATCATGGCTTTGGCCGATGGCCGTTTTTGGAGGAATCATGGATCCAGAAAGCGAAGATTTTAAATACTATTATCCGACCAATGATTTGGTAACCGGTCCAGATATTTTGTTTTTCTGGGTGGCACGAATGATCATCGCGGGTTATGAATATACCGGAAAAAAACCTTTTACAAATGTATATCTGACAGGTTTGGTGCGTGACAAAAACCGTCGTAAGATGTCAAAATCACTAGGAAATTCGCCAGATCCGCTAGATTTAATTGAAAAATTTGGTGCCGATGGCGTTCGGGTTGGACTGTTATTGAGTGCTTCAGCCGGAAATGATATCATGTTTGATGAGGAATTGTGCAATCAAGGAAAAGCATTTTCTAACAAAATATGGAATGCTTTCCGATTGATCAAAGGCTGGGAAGTTTCAACAGAAATTTCGCAACCCGAATCTTCGAAAGTTGCTATTGAGTGGTATGAAGCGAAATTACAGCAAACATTAGTTGAAATAGAAGATCATTTTGAAAAGTATAGAATTTCAGATGCACTGATGGCTATTTATAAATTGGTATGGGACGATTTCTGTTCTTGGTTTTTAGAAATGATTAAGCCGGCGTATCAACAACCCATTGACCAACGCACTTTTGATGCGGCAATAGCAATGCTCGAAAGTAATTTAAAATTATTACATCCATTTATGCCATTTCTTACGGAAGAAATTTGGCAACATATCGCGGAAAGAAGTACGGAAGAAGCTTTAATTGTTTCCCAGTGGCCGGTTTTAAAACCATTCACCGAAAAAGTAATAACCGATTTTGAAACCACCATTGAAGTGATTTCTGGAATTAGAACAATTCGAAAAGAGAAGAACATTCCATTTAAAGATCCAATTGACTTGAAAGTAATCAACAATGACAAGGTTTCAAGTCACTTTGATTCAGTCATTATGAAGATGGGAAATATTACTTCGTACGAATATATTGAGGAAAAAGTAAATGGCGCATTGACGTTTAGAGTAAAATCGAATGAATATTTTATTCCAGTTGCAGGCTCCATTAATGTTGAAGAAGAATTGGCAAAACTTACGGAAGAATTAAAATATACACAAGGATTTCTAAAATCTGTTCAGGCCAAATTATCAAACGAAAGATTCGTTTCTGGCGCACCGGAGAAAGTGCTTGAAATAGAGCGTAAGAAGGAAGCAGATGCGCTGGCAAAAATCGCTACAATCGAGCAGAGTTTAGCTAGTTTGAAATAATAAAAAATCCCAAGAGTGAACTTGGGATTTTTTTATTTTGCTTTCCTAGCTTCTTCATACCGTTCCTCGACTTTTTTCCAATTAATTATCTTGAAAAAAGCATCAATATATTTCTTTCTTTTGTATTGATAGTTCAAGTAGTACGCATGTTCCCAAACATCCAACGCTAAGATTGGCGTGCCTTTGACAATAGCATTGGACATCAAAGGATTGTCTTGATTGGCGGTACTTGTAATCTGTAATTTCCCAGATCTGTCCGTAACCAACCAAGTCCAACCTGAGCCAAATTGTTTGGAAGCAGCATCTTCATATTGATTTTTAAAATCATTAAAAGAACCAAAATCACGCGCAATAGCAATGGCCAACGAATCTTTGGGTTCACCTTCTGATTTCGGCGCCAGATTTTCCCAGAATAATCCATGATTATAATATCCGCCAGCATTGTTACGCAAATCATTATTGCTTACATCGAGTTTCTTTAAGACTTCTTCAATTGGCAATTTATCGAGTTCCGTTCCAGCAATGGCTTTATTAAGATTATTGGTATAAGTTAAATAGTGTTTAGAATAATGCAGCTCCATTGTAAGCGCATCGATATGTGGAGCCAAAGCTTCATATCCGTAGGGCAGTTTTGCCATTTGATATGTTCCTTCATCGGCCTTGACGTCGTCTGGGCTTCCAATTAGCATCTTATCTTCTTTTGAAGGCAATGGCACTTCAACAACTTCAGTCAGTTTTTTATTATTGCATGAAATAATGGTAAACATAAGTAGGCTTGCAAAAATCGAGTATTCTCTTTTCATTACTTTCATTTCTTTGTTAATGACTCAATGGCTTCTATGTATAGTACCTTTGCTTCGTCCGCAGTTAGATGGCTGATTTGCATCCATGCATTTGTCTTAAAAGCGTCTCGAAGGTGGTACGTAGCAGATATCGAAGATGGATCAACAGTACCGAAGGTTGCCTGTTTGTAATAAGCATACAAGCGCAACTGTGCGTCTTGCGGTAAAGAGGCTTGCGACATATTGTCCGCAATACTTACCGCTTCTTGAAATCTAGTTTCTAAATCTTTAGCATCCATTATTTTGAAGCTATGATGGTTTTTCCTCCTACTGCTTTTTGGTTGAGTTGCACATCGATTTGTGTTCCTAAAGGCAAAAACAAATCTACTCTAGAACCAAATTTTATGAATCCAGCGTCAGTACCTTGAATAACTTGCATGCCTTCTTCAGCATAATTTACTATTCGTCTCGCCAAAGCACCTGCGATTTGACGGTATAATATTTCGCCAAAGACGCGGTTTTCTACAACGACCGTTGTTCGTTCGTTTTCGGTACTGGCCTTTGGGTGCCAAGCTACAAGATATTTGCCGGGATGATACTTACTGAAATTTACTTTACCACTGACAGCATAGCGCGTTACATGCACGTTTATTGGTGACATAAAAATAGAGACTTGTAATCTTTTGTCTTTAAAATATTCGCTTTCAAAAACTTCCTCGATAACAACAACTTTTCCATCAACTGGAGCAATCAAATGATTATCGTTGATGGCAACGTCTCTTTTTGGGTTTCTAAAAAATTGTAGAATCAATATTAGAAAAAACAAAACAAAAAGTTCAACCCCTTTCTTAAGCCAAAATAAAGTGATAAAATGATCTGCTAGTAGCAAAAAAACTACTGTCAAGGTCGTTGCAATTAAGATAATTTTTCCGCCTTCTTTATGAAACATAATTTACAATTTGGTAAAACAAAAATACAAAAGGTCCTGCAAATATAATACTATCTAACCGATCTAATATTCCTCCGTGCCCAGGCATTATTTTTCCACTGTCCTTTACACCAGCTGTTCTTTTGAATTTTGATTCAATTAAGTCGCCAAGTGTTCCAAAGACACCTACAATTAATGCGATTATAATCCATCTTAAGATAGGTTCATGAATGTAATAAATAGCAATAAAAATACTAATTAAAGCGGAAAAGAAAAGGCCACCTAGAAAACCTTCAATCGTTTTTTTAGGAGAAACGCTCTCAAATAATTTTGTTTTCCCTACAGATTTGCCTACGACGTAAGCCATAGTGTCATTAAACCAAATCAAGATAAATAGGCTGATAACAATTTTCGGATTGAAGTGCGTTTCGATAAAAGGTAATTTAGCAAGTATAATAAATGGAATTACTATGTAACCAATTAAGTAAAAGAACTTTTCATGTAGACTAATGATTTTTTCGGCACGAGTAAACAAGAACAAAAATGCCTTGATTGCAGTCATAAGAAATAGCACCAATAATATGAAATCCATGACAGTATTACCAGTGTAATAAGTGCAGAAAAAGTAGCAAGATAATGCAACTAGAAATGGAACCCATTTATCAAGGTGTACGAGTTCGCAAAATTCATAGACACTTAACAAAAGCAACACTCCAAATAAGACCAAGAAACTGTTTAAGAACAATGTTGCAGAGACTAATATAATAATATATAAAACCCCAGAAAGTGCTCTTGTTAGAGTTTCATTCATCTTAGAGGTCTTCTAAAAGAAGTAAATATAAATTTTTGGCGGAACTCCCGTACTGCAAAAAGTCTTCTTCTTTCGCTTTTTCGAAATATTTTATCGTAGTAATATTAGTAGGATAGTCTTTATCATACTTCTTTTTGATGGCTCTAAGTCCATCACTTTTGCTCTCCAATATCTGACTTGTAGTAGCTAATATGACCATGTTTACAGGCAAGTCATTCGGCTTATTTTGCTTAATTTGATTTGAAGAAAATAAAATTGAACCTTCATCAGCAATCAAGTTTTCGCAACTTGCTAATAGAAATTTAGGTTCTTTTGTATTTTTATAAGTCAATTTATTTTCGTCGAGCATCGAGAAGAGTTTTGGTTCAAAGCAAACCGCTTCAGACTCAAACCAATCATTTTCTTCTAGGATATGTTCAAAATGGTCCTTTACTTCTGTAAGATTTTCACAGTACAAAAATTTACCTCCATTCTTTTTAAAATTAAAAGTAAATTTTTCATCGGCTGGGGCTGACAAATGCGCTTGCTGCGCATTGAATTCGCTGTGCTTTTCATCTTCCGAAGAATCATTTCCAGAGCCGAAAAATTTTCTAAAAAGACTCATATAGTAGGTACTCGTTATTAATATAATTAGGAAAACAGCCAAAGATAAAAAAATCTTAATTCAAATATGATTTTGAATTAAGATTTTTAGAAAAAAAACTATTTATTTTTGGATTACAAATCCATTTCTTCTTGCAAATTGGAATCAAACTTTCTTTTACCAAAAATGGTTTCCAAATCGTCTTTAAATATAACTTCCTTTTCTATCAGAATATCAGCAAGTTGGTTCAGTTTATCTTTATTTTCCTCCAAAATCTGAATAGCTCTTTGATATTGACTTTCTATCAGTGATGATATTTCTTTATCAATTACCATTGCGGTGTCTTCCGAGTATGGTTTTGAAAAATTATACTCACTTTGGCCAGAGGAGTCATAATAGGTTACATTTCCAATTTTATCATTCAGTCCGTAGATAGTTACCATCGCGCGCGCTTGTTTGGTTACTTTTTCTAAGTCGCTCAATGCGCCAGTAGATATTCTATTGAAAGTCACTTTTTCTGCCGCTCGTCCACCCATGGTAGCGCACATTTCGTCCAACATTTGATCAGGGCGAACAATCAATCGTTCTTCTGGTAAATACCAAGCAGCACCTAGACTTTGTCCGCGAGGGACAATCGTTACTTTAACTAAGGGCGCTGCATGTTCTAACATCCAACTTACGGTAGCGTGTCCTGCTTCGTGAATCGCAATTGCTTTCTTTTCGTCTGGCGTTACAATTTTGTTTTTCTTCTCTAGTCCACCAACGATTCTGTCTACGGCATCGAGAAAATCTTGCTTATCAACGGCAGTTTTGTTATTTCTAGCAGCAATCAACGCTGCCTCGTTGCAGACATTAGCAATATCAGCACCTGAGAACCCTGGAGTTTGTTTCGCTAGAAAGTCAGTGTCTAAATTCTCAACTTTTTTCAGCGGCGCTAAATGAACTTCAAAAATTTCTTTTCGTTCCCTGATGTCCGGCAAATCAACAAAAATTTGTCTATCAAATCGACCGGCGCGCATTAATGCTTTATCAAGTACATCCGCTCTATTAGTGGCTGCTAAAACAATTACGTTCGAGTTGGTTCCGAAACCATCCATTTCAGTAAGTAATTGATTCAAAGTATTTTCACGTTCATCATTTCCGCCAGAAAAATTGCTTTTTCCACGAGCTCGTCCAACTGCATCTATTTCATCAATAAAAATAATTGCCGGTGATTTTTCCTTCGCTTGTTTGAACAAATCTCTCACTCTACTGGCGCCAACTCCAACAAACATTTCAACAAAATCAGAGCCTGAAAGTGAGAAAAAAGGAACTTTTGCTTCACCCGCTACCGCTTTTGCAAGTAAAGTTTTTCCCGTTCCAGGAGGACCAACTAAGAGTGCACCTTTCGGGATTTTTCCTCCCAAATTGGTGTATTTTTCAGGATTCTTTAAGAATTCTACAATCTCCTGAATTTCTTCCTTTGCGCCTTCTAAACCAGCAACGTCTTTAAATGTGGTTTTAATATCAGTCTTTTCGTCGAATAATTTTGCTTTGGATTTTCCGATGTTGAAAATCTGTCCGCCACCTCCTGCGCCACCTCCGCTCATTCTTCTCATGATGAATATCCAAATACCAACAATAATTAATATGGGCAATAGACTAATCAAAATTTCAGACCAATTACTCTTTGGCATGAAGTTGTAATCTTTCAACTTTCCTTCAGCAACGGCAGTTTCCAATTTTTTTTGAAAGATTTCATCATTACCAATATCAAAAACGTAATGCGGTCCTTTAGTATTCGGACGGTTTAATAAATCTTTTGCGACAGCTTTATGAATGGGAAGTTTCAGCGCTTCTGGAGTCAAATAGACTTCTGCTTCTTCTTTGTTATAAACGATTACTTTTTGAACATCTCCGTGATCAAGAAAAGTATTGAATTTTGAAGATGAAGTTTTCGCTAAATCTTGAAAGTTAGAACCGCCAGTTGCATAGCTTATGAATAAGAATACCACAACTATAGCTGCATAAATTAGCCATGGACTTACTTTCAGTTTATTAGGATTGGGTTTATTATCGTTGGTCATTTTTAGTATTTATTTGCAATGGTTGTAATTTTAGCATCACCCCAAAGACTTTCTATGTTATAATATTCTCTGATTT
>CALPOS020000056.1 GCA_943325255.2 Sphingobacterium thalpophilum | reverse complement strand
AGAAGTTTTTTAATGCATCCCTTTAAGTATTTCATTTTGTTGGTATTACGACTATATTTGGTCAACCTTAAAAACAACCATCTGCAATTTCAACAATGATAAAAAGATTCTTTTGATTAGAAAAGTTGAAAAATTTAGTCAGTCAAAAATCAATTTGCTGATAGATTTGCTTTAATCGTAGTTTCAATTTGTATCCTATGCCTGCTAAAAGCGCATCGTTAAAATCTCCGGCAACGCATTTGAAAAAGTTTAATCCTAAAACGTGGTTTCTATCGCAGCTCTGGCTCTAAATCTACTGCTGCCCTCTTAAAGGTCGGTTAGTCTAGTTCTGAATAAATTTTGCTGTAAATCTGGTTTTATTTTACCAAACATATTGACGCTTTTTTACACCTAATGATATGCTTTTTGGCAATTTAACAGGACTTTTTTATCTATTATTATAAAGTAAGTTTCTAATAATCAATATATTAATTATACCCGTTGGGTGTAATTAGTTTTTGATGATAATTTTTCGTCAGTTCGAGTGATTTTCGATAGAAAATCGTATCGAGAACAAGGAAAATTTCATTAAAAACGGTTCTAGATAATTTTTTTGTTCCGTTTCTCTGCACAAAAAACACTCGAACTGACGTTTTTAATAATTGCACCCAACGGGTTAATTATTTATTTATGGAATGACTAAATAAGCGCATCAGCCGCCTTGCTTTACGGAAATTGCCACTTGTCAAATAACATTTCGATGATTTTACGATCCTCAAAAATTTAAGTGCTACTGATTGTTGTTTCTAATTCGTCTCAGAATTTCAAAATAGTATTGCAAATAAAAAAACCAATACTGTCATTTCGATGGTATTGGTTTTTCTATTTTTTTATATCTGAGGAGAAATTCAAATGCTACCCCATTTCGATGCCTCTTTGTTCTAAAATTTCAATCAGGTAACTACTTTGCTGCGGATCGTATTGCTCGATGCCACTTTGATACCACTGCAAAATAATGTGCAATTGATACGAAGTATAATCGATGGTGTCGATACTCAAACCCAACAGGCCGGCAAGAAGAAAATCCTCCAGTACTTTGGTGTTGACAATGCGTTTTGGAACGCCATTACTTAAGGAACCATTCATGCTTTCAAATTCTAGTCTTCCCAAACTAAAACCAGTAGAAAAAGCATCATTGCGTTTTTTCTTATTGATCTTAATCGAGGGATCAAGTCCACATTTGTAACCTTCAAAATACTCGAGTCTATATGCGGTGCTGTGGGTCTCTTTCATGTTCATGAGAAGCAATATTAAATGATTTACACGTCAAATTTATAAACATCAATTGCAATAAAATTATAAAATCGGTGAATTGAACAAAAACTCTTTAAATTACATTACCCATGATTTTAGTCGGTAAAAATTGCATTTAGTTCGTTTTTGAACATCTTTTATTGAACCTTTAATTACAAGCAGCTTACTAAACAATTAATCAAATTGGTTGATGCACAATCGTATATCGTCCATCATAAATTCAAAAAAAACGCTAACTTTACGCGTTGAAAAAAGCAAAAACAAACGAAAAAGTTTCAATTGTGCGATTTTCAGCAACAAAATCAAAAACTTAAACTCAGTACGATGACTTTTCAAACCTACTTGATTAATTTGGACCGTGCGACCGACCGGTTGGCGTGGATGCAAAAGAACTTTGAAGCTGAACAGATTTCTTTTGAGCGCATAGATGCGGTTGATGCAAGAGTTTTAGACGTTGATAGTTATCAGATTCATAATAAATTTAGTCGAGAATTATTGCTTCCTGAAGTGGGTTGCCATCTGAGTCATGTGAAGACTTTACAAACCTTTCTCCGCTCTGATCATCAATTTGCACTTGTGATGGAGGACGATGCAATACTTCTTCCAGGTTTTAAATTAGCGGTAGAAAATAGTATAGCACAAAGAAGTAGTCTTCCAAATGAGCATCAATGGGATGTCTTAAAACTTTACAACGGCAGACACCACCACATTAAGATTGCTGATGTAGACGACAAGCATTTTTTGGCTGCATGTGGACTCAGTATTCCAATAACCACCATTGCGGCAATATGGACAAGAGAAGCGGCCGAGAAATTTTTAGCTAAAGTAGTGCAATCGAAGCCTATCGTAAAAAGACCGATTGATTGCGAGTTGCAACATCCTTGGGAATACGGGTTACGAATTTATAATTTGCTACCTTCTTTGTGCCATGGAGACACAAAATGGGAATCTTCAGTGCGCGTTTCTCGACCAAAGAAAAATTTACCCATGAATCTCGCCTATGAAATAAATCGTTTCTTTCCAAAAATTCTCTATTTAATTAGACATCATGGATTAGGTCAATTCATCCATAGTTTTGTATTGAAGAAAAATAAATGGTTGCAATAAACAAAAAAACAAGTTTACAGTATTTTAGAATCAATGGAATTTCTTTTTTTATTGTAAATTAACTTCCAACTCATTGTGTACTAAAATTGGAATCCTCAAAAAAAATAATCTGTAGGGTTCAAGAAAAAGGATTTATATATTTACCACTTCAAACAAAAATAGCGATACTTTATGCAACATCTCATCGACCGTTTTATTAGTTATGTCACCATCGACACAGAATCTGATCCCAATTCAAAATCAACTCCAAGTACAAAAAAACAATTAATATTAGCTTTACAATTGGTCGAAGAACTGAAAGCTATTGGATTGACGGAGGTTACCATTGACAAAAATGGCTACGTTATGGGTACTTTACCTGCAAATGTTGATCATGAAGTTCCTACTATCGGATTTGTTTCGCACTACGATACCACGCCCGATTTCACTGGCGCAAATGTCAAGCCTCAAATTATTGAGAATTACGACGGAAAAGATATCGTCTTGAATGCAACGGAAAATATCATCTTATCTCCTAGTTATTTTAAAGATTTATTGCTTTACAAAGGTCAAACGCTTATTACAACCGACGGCTTAACCTTGCTCGGTGCGGATGATAAAGCGGGACTCACAGAGATTGTTTCCGCGATGGAATACTTACAGCAACACCCAGAAATCAAGCACGGAAAAATACGCGTAGGTTTTACGCCTGACGAAGAAATTGGGCGCGGAGCCGATTTATTTGATGTAAAACAATTCGGTGCGGACTGGGCCTATACGATGGATGGCAGTCAAGTTGGTGAATTGGAATATGAGAACTTTAACGCCGCAGCAGCTAAAATTACTTTTAAAGGAAAAAGTGTGCATCCGGGTTATGCAAAAGGAAAAATGATCAATTCGATGTTGATCGCTAATGACTTTATCAATGAACTCCCAAAAGGAGAAACCCCGCAGGAAACGAAAGGCTATGAAGGCTTTTTTCACGTGCATCATTTGAATGGAAGCATCGAAGAGACGACTTTGGAAATCATTATTCGAGATCATGATGCGAAAAAATTTAAGAAACGAAAAGAACTCATTCACACCGCTACGAAGAAATTCAACAAAAAGTTTGCAAAGCAATTCGGAGAAGATATTGTGATTACTGAAATAAAAGACCAGTATTACAATATGAAAGAAAAGGTCGAGCCAGTTAAATTTATTGTTGATTTAGCCGAAAAAGCAATGAAAGATTTGGGCATTAAACCGCTCATCAAACCAATTCGTGGTGGCACAGATGGTTGCCGATTGTCATATATGGGTTTGCCTTGCCCGAATATTTTTGCAGGTGGACACAACTTTCACGGAAAGTACGAATATGTTCCTGTTGAAAGTATGAAAAAGGCTGTTGATGTGATTATTAGAATAGCGGAGCTTACTGCGACGACCGACTTTTCACAGCGAGAGAAAAGCAAAGGGAAAAAGTCAAAAAAGAAAAAATAAATAACTTCGCTGTTTATGGATAAAGTGAATTCTTGGTCTGTTGAACTCGAACAATTGCGCTCCATCATTGTTGAATCTGGACTCAAAGAAACCACAAAATGGGGCGGTCCAGTCTTTACACTCAATGATAAAAATATCATCGGACTTGCTGGATTCAAAAACTTCTTTACAATTTGGTTTTTTAAAGGAGTTCAAATGAAAGATCCTCAAAAAGTTTTGATCAACGCACAGGAAGGCACCACCAAATCGATGCGGCAATGGCGATTTACGGCTAGAGAACAAATCGATAAAGAATTGCTATTGAGCTACATAAAGGAAGCGATTGCAATTGAAACTTCAAAAATATAGAAACAAAAAAACGCCCCGAATAGTGTCGCACTTTTTGGGGCATCTTTTTTAATCAGTCTTTTTTTTAAGTATAATCCGCTTACTTTTTTACTAAGGCGGCACTCATTTCCATAGAAATTGCAGAACGCTCCATCTTCAGTTTGCCTGACATGGTTTCGATTACAATAGTGGTATCGGCTAATTCAGCAATCTTTCCGTGAATTCCGCTTTTCGTGACTATTTTGTCTCCGACCTTCAAGTCAGCTTCGAACTGTTTTTCTTGTTTTGCTCTTTTTTGTTGTGGTCTGATCATAAAGAAATATATGACCACAAACATTAAAATAAATGGGAGAAATTGTTGTAATTGTTGCATAATATCTGAAATTAAATTTTACTTACTTTTTTATAATAATGAACTGTTATTGCATCAAACCTCTACCCGTCTTATTGAGTCGATTATTGGTTTGAAATTCTTTTACTAAATTATCTAGGATTCCGTTGATAAAAATACTACTCTTTGGTGTTGAATATTCTTTGGCAATCTCAAGGTATTCGTTGATGGTTACTTTAACTGGTATGGACGGAAACTTCAAGAATTCACAAATCGCCATTTTTAAAATTATGGTATCAATTTCGGCAATTCGTTCGGTGTCCCAATTAGGCGTTTTATCAATATATTCTTTCGCCAAATCATTTTCGTTAAGAATTGTTTTGCGGAATAAATCGGAAACGAAATCCTTATCTTCATTGTCCTTATACAATTTCGGTACATAAAAACTGTTGTCGTCTATTGATTTAAGGGATTTCAACTGTTTTACTATTTGTGTATTGACCATTGGAATATCATCCACCCAAGTCAATTTGAAATCCTCTAAGTAATCATACAACTTATCATTCGCTGCGATAACGTCCGTAAACAGAGACACCATAAACTCTTGATCTTCTTCAAAAGTATTGGTTCTATTTCTCATGTAATGGGTGTATAAATCACTTTCTTTGATTGCCTTCAAAAGCAAAATGATATAATCATCATTCATCGTCCAATTGTTAATCTTTCGATTTTCTATCGCTTGGAGCACAGAATGATTGGTGGAAAGAATCTTAAATATCGCATTGTCAACAAACTTGGTGTTGGCATTTCGATCCGATGCCGTTGCCAGGTGCTTGTTTTTTGCCTTTTCGAGCAGATTGATTTCTTTTTTAGAAATTTCAATCAATGTGGAAAGCATTAAAAGATACAAATCGAGAATATTATCGATACTATAGTAGAGAAATTTCTCCTCTTTTTCGATATTATCTGAACCATTTTGATGCATCGCAAAGATCGATTGCATGACTTTTATTCGAATGTGACGTCTGTTTAACACCTAGTAAGAACTTTATAAAATTAAAAGGAGCGAAAGAAAATCTTCCGCTCCGCAAAAATAGTAATATTATTGAAATGCTAAACCCTATTAGCGTTTTCTTTTTTTCTGAGTGCAATACGTTTTTCAGCGATAGACATTGCTGCTTGATGTGTCGTGATTTGTTGCAATTCGGCTTCTCTAAAAATCTCTAAAGTAGTATCGTAAATATTCTCTGTTCGGCGCTTCGCTTCCTCTTTTCCGTAACCTACAATTTCACGGTAAACATTGATGATGCCACCAGCGTTTATAAGGAAATCCGGCGCATAGCAAATCCCTCTTTCCTGAAGAATTTTTCCATGAACTTGCTCATTGGCCAACTGATTGTTTGCCGCACCAGCAATTACTTTTGCCTGAATCTTGTACACAGTATCGTCATTTATGGTTGCACCTAATGCACAAGGAGCATAAATATCAACGGTAGCGCTGTAAAGATCTGCACCTGTGAATATAGAGGCACCATATTTTGTTGAAACTTCTTGAAGTCTACTTTCGTTGATATCGGCAATCTGCACCTTCGCTCCTTCTGCTATCAAAAGACCAACTAAAGTTTCCCCGACATGTCCGATTCCTTGTACCAAAATATTTTTTCCGTCCAAATTGTCCGAACCAAATTGGTGTTTTGCGGCAGCTTTCATCCCCATATAAACACCGTAAGCCGTCACGGGAGAAGGGTTTCCGGAACCGCCTTTTGATTCTGAAATACCGGTTACATAAGGCGTAATTTCACGAATCATATCCATATCTGGAGTGGTTGTACCGACATCCTCAGCAGTGATATATCGACCACTTAATGAATGCACGTATTCTCCAAATTTCTTGATTAATTCGGGCGTTTTGTCTGTTTTTGCGTCACCAATGATTACCGCTTTTCCGCCACCTAAATTCAACCCAGAAATTGCTGATTTGTACGTCATCCCGCGAGACAGCCGCAACACATCATTCAACGCTTCCCATTCGTTGGCGTACTTCCACATTCTGGTACCTCCCAATGCAGGTCCTAAAACTGTGTTATGAATTCCAATAATTGCTCTTAAACCAGTATCTTTGTCGTTGCAAAAAACAATCTGCTCGTGATTATCGAAAGACAATTGTCCGAAAACAGGATCCATTTTTTGTAACTCTTTTTGGGTAACGATTTCTGATGTCATAATTTAGTTTTTAGATGAGGGTTCATAAAAATTACACTGCGAATTTAGCATTAAAATCAGAATGTAGTAATTTTATGGGATAAAATTAGGAATTCTATAAAAAATTATCCATAAAAAGAGAATACAACAATTTAGAAATAATTATCTTTTTAAGTTTTTTGCAACACATTAATAACAACTTTTCCTAATACAATGAAAGAACTTCAATATTTAAACAAATACTTTCTCAAGTACAAATACAGTTTTTTAATAGGAATAGTCACCACAATCATTGCTCAAATATTCTCTTTGTTTACCCCAAAGTTGATCAGCAAATCATTCAAAGCCATTGAGGATTTTGCAAAACAAGCGGATTCCAATCCTGCGATTATTCAGAAAGAGTTGATTCACAATATTTTGCTCATAATCGCAACGACTATCATTGCTGGATTTCTCACTTTCTTGATGCGGCAAACGTTGATTGTCATGTCGCGCCACATAGAATTTGACTTAAAGAATGAGGTGTTTCGTCAGTACGAAAACTTATCGCAAAATTTCTACAAGCAAAATCGAACTGGAGACCTGATGAATCGAATCAGTGAAGATGTTGGTAAAGTTCGAATGTATGTAGGACCCGCGGTGATGTACACCATCAATACTTTTATTCGATTCACAATTGTGATCATATATATGTACAACGTGTCACCAAGACTAACACTCTACGCACTTTTGCCATTGCCTATTTTGTCCTATGCCATATTCAAATTGAGTTCTGAAATCAATACTCGAAGTACCGTTTTTCAACAATATCTTTCTAAAATTTCGAGTTTTACACAAGAAGTTTTCTCTGGAATTCGGGTGATCAAGGCCTACTCACTCGAACAACAATATCAAAATAATTTGGTAGACCTATCCGAAGAAAGCAAAACAAAGAGTTTACATTTAGCCAAAGTCCAATCGCTTTTTGGTCCCTTGATGCTTGCTTTAATTGGCGTCAGCAATTTAGTGGTGATTTATTTTGGAGGTATGATGTATATCAATGGAACCATCAACAGCATAGGGACTATTGCGGAATTTATTTTATATATCAATATGCTTACATGGCCAGTAGCATCCTTGGGTTGGGTATATTCTATGGTTCAGGAAGCCGAAGCGTCACAAAAAAGAATTAATGAATTTTTGAAAATCCAACCAGACATCCAAAACAATAACACCGACAAGACAGATATCAAAGGCGCTATCGAGTTTAAGAATGTGAGTTTTGAATACGACGACACCCATATTACCGCATTAAGCAATGTTAGTTTTACAATAAATAAAGGCGAAACACTAGCCATATTAGGCAAAACTGGAGCGGGAAAATCAAGTATTATTTCCTTAATCAGTAGACTTTATGATGTTACCAACGGCGAAATTCTAATTGATGGCAAAAACATCAAAAACGTTAATCTGTTTGACCTTAGAAACAGTATTAGTATTGTCCCGCAAGATGCATTTCTGTTTTCCGATTCGATAAGTAACAACATCAAATTCGGCAAAGAAAACGCTTCAGATAGTGAAGTTAAGAATGCTGCAAAACAGGCAGTCGTGCATGACAACATTGTACAATTTAACAAAGAATACGACACCGTTCTTGGCGAACGTGGAATTACCATTTCTGGTGGTCAAAAACAACGCATTTCGATTGCACGAGCTTTGATAAAGGACGCCCCAATTTTGTTACTCGACGATTGTTTGTCGGCAGTCGATACAGAAACCGAAGAAACAATTCTGAATAACCTAATTTCTTATTGCAAAGACAAAACAACAATTATCGTAAGTCATCGTGTTTCGTCAGCAAAAAATGCAGATAAAATTGTAATTATTGAAGACGGAAAAATCATACAACAAGGTTCTCATAATCAATTAATAAACGAAAAGGGGTATTATTCGGAGCTATATTCTAAACAACTTTCTGAAAAAGAATTGTCATAATTGTTGGATTGTAATACATTTTTTATCATTTTTGACACGAGCGAAAAGCAAATTGGCGGAGCAAATGATATTAACACCAAACTAATTGCATTTAGTATTATGAGAGAAAATGACATGGTAGAAAAAGAAGATATTTTTTCTAAAGTTTTGAGAGCTGGGAGAAGAACTTATTTCTTTGATGTGCGAGCAACAAAAGCTGATGATTATTACATAACCATTACCGAAAGTAAGAAGTTTACAGAAGAAGATGGTTCGTTTCATTTCAAAAAACACAAGATTTATTTGTATAAAGAAGATTTTGCTGCATTCGCGGAAATCCTAGAAGAAATGACTTCTTACGTATTAAATCACAAAGGAGAAGAAGTGATTTCGGAGCGGCACCAAAAAGACTTTAAAAAGGAATATAGTGACGATAAAGATTCTCTCGAATCTACGCCAAAAACAAATAATTTTACTGATATCGATTTCGACGATATTTGATTTTTTTAACCAGATAGTACTGAAAGTCTAAAAAGCATCTGTTTTTTAGACTTTTTTTTTTAAAGTGAATATTATTTAAACATCAGTTAATACCGATATCAATATTTATACATATTATTGCTCTCAAAAAAGGAATATCTAGGCGGTTTGTCTACGTTCAATTGACTGTTTAAACTAATTTTTAAATTATAATTAACATATATTTTAATTTTGTATTTTTGTGAGTTAACAGTTACTTTTTTTGCCATATTTGAAAGCATAAAAAGCAGAATAGTAGATCGTAATTACTTTAATTTCAAAGTTTTATAATTTAAAAAGAACAAACTATCAAAAATTTTTTGTAAGTAAAAAAATATAGATTACCCCACCCAATATGAAAATTTTTTCCCTTAAGTCGAAAATAGCAACAACCCTCTTTTTACTTCTAATGTACCAAAGTGTTTTGGCGCAAAATGCATCTGAAAATCTTAAAAGTAGCATTGAGAAAAATGATGCCGTTAGCAGTAAATTAACCACAAGTAGTAAGAACTCTAATAGGTTGTTGCCAACAGTAATTACAGGTAACTTTAGTATTTGTTTACCAGGCCCGACAACAACACAATTGACAGCTTCAGTACCACCAGCGGCAATTACCGCAACAACACCTTGGTTTTCGTTAAACACAGCCGTAGCAACAATTGATTCATCAGGCTTGGTCACTCAGGTTTCCTTTGGAACAACCACAATTACTTATACCGACAATCTTGGTAATACTTATTCCGAAAATGTTTACGTGAGTCCATTTCCAAGCATCAGCACACCCAACGGCACCTCGACCTGCGCTGGAGGAACACTTCAAATAGACGGTTCATTATTTCCAAATGCGCTTACTCCTTGGATTTCTTTAACGCCTGCAATTGCATCTGTTGATTCTAGTGGACTAATTACTGGTATTACTGGGGGAAGTGCTACCATACAATACATGAATTTAGGTGGATGTACAACTACAACATCAATTACCATTAATCCACTACTGATACCAACTGTTACCTGCGGTGCGACTACTACGAGTCAAATTACTTTTAACTGGAATTCCCTTGCTGGAGCTGCTACTTATGTGAGGAGTTATCAAATAGGCGCTGGTCCATTTCAATCAGCAGGATCTGGCAATACGACTACCTATACGCTAACAGGACTATTACCAAGCACAACGGTTACCTTTTATGTCGTGCCATCTGGATCTGTGGGTTCCTGTTTTCAAGTGGGACAAGTAACCTGTTCAACACTTCCATGTGATGCTTTAACTACTCCTGTTGCTCCAACAATTGGCGTTATAACTCCTCCAACTTGCGCACTAGCCACAGGATCTGTTGCTATTTCAGGTTTGCCTGCGGGAAATTGGACATTAAATCAAACTGGAACCGCCGCTAATACTATTGCTGGGAATACGGCAACAACGACCATTTCTGGTCTCGCTGCCGGAAATTATACTTTCACGGTTACGAATAATTTGGGCTGTACCTCGATTGCTTCTGTTAATGTTCCAATACCTGCACAACCCGTAACGCCTGCCGCTCCAACTATTGGTGTCATTACACCACCTACTTGTGCGCTTGCCACAGGATCTGTTGCTATTTCTGGCTTGCCTTCTGGAAGTTGGACGTTAAATCAAAGTGGAACAGCAGCCAATTCAATCGCTGGAAATACACCTACAACAACTGTCTCTGGACTAATCGCAGGAACTTATACTTTCACCATAACAAATGCTGTCGGATGTACTTCTTTGGTTTCTGTTAATGTTCCAATACCTACACAACCCGTAACGCCTGCCGCTCCAACTATTGGTGTCATTACACCACCTACTTGTGCGCTTGCCACAGGATCTGTTGCTATTTCT
>CALPOS020000055.1 GCA_943325255.2 Sphingobacterium thalpophilum | reverse complement strand
TGAGTCCTAGCCCTGATAGAGCCGGCATCCTTTGAGAAGTATGAGCAAAGATAAAGGCGAAAGCAGGAAATAGCTCCTAAAAGAACAATGATGAAAAGACGAGAGTTTATTGAAAAAACGTCGGCAGCCGCAGCTTTTGTGGGCTTGGGGATGTCATTAAGCAGTTATAAATCGCTTGATGTTTCGGGTTTGGACACCAAACATTTGACCATTCTTCATACGAATGATGTTCATAGTTATATCGATCCATTTCCGGCCAATCATCCCAAAAACCCGAATATGGGTGGCGTCGCGCGGCGAGCGGCAATGATAGAGATGATCCGGAAAGAAAATCCAAATGTACTTTTATTGGACGCTGGCGATATTTTTCAGGGAACACCCTATTTTAACTATTACGGTGGCGAATTAGAATTCAAACTGATGAGCATGATGAAATATGATGCCGCAACTATGGGAAATCATGATTTTGATAACGGGATTGATGGTTTTTATAGTCAATTACCGCATGCTTCTTTTGAATTTGTTTCAGCCAACTACGATTTTAAAAATACGGTTCTAGACGGAAAAGTAAAACCCTATACTATTCTTCACAAGAATGGAATAAAAGTGGGTGTTTTCGGCTTAGGCATTGGTCTAGACGGATTGGTAGACAAGAAGAACTATAAAGAAACTGTATACCATGATCCAGTGTCGGTTTCACAAGACATCGTTCGAATTTTAAAGCAGGAGAAAAAATGTGATTTGGTCATTTGTTTGTCGCATTTGGGTTATAAATATAAAGATGAGCCCGATAAAATTTGCGATTTGAAATTAGCAGGTTTGACGCAGGATATCGATTTGATTATCGGTGGTCATACGCACACTTTTCTGGATAAACCAACTGTTATTAAGAATGCAATTGGTCAAGATGTCTTGGTAAATCAGGTCGGTTGTTATGGTATTAACTTAGGTAGAATTGATTTCTATTTAGATTCAACTACTAACAAAACTGCGTTAGGACGATCAATAGTTGTCTAGTTTTCTGCTTTTTCCATAAACTTAAGAAATGCGTAATGTGCTAAAGAAAAAACGAGCGCAGATAAAGGTTTAAAAATTTGAAAGGACAAATAGAACTTGTCAAACATAAATAGAATGACTAAGAATGTAAATAGAAGTGTACTTATTAGCAGCCAGGAATTCTGTTTGCTATCATTCAAAACATAATTAGAAAGCCCAATTCCGCAAAAAATAGAGATAATAATATCATTGACAATAGTAGCGTAAAAGCTACGATGATCTGGGCTTACCATCATATCAATTAGATACGAGAACATAAAAAGGAAAGGAATTGTTGCTAAAGATACAGGCAAGAGTGCTACTCGATCTCCATTTTTTAGCACTACAATAATACTTGTAAGTCTATAGAACAGAAACGCAATTATTCCATATAATAATAATGTAGGCTCGGAGAAAAGGAGGAATACGTTCGACAAAAAAGCAAAAAACAATGCAAGTAAGTAGTATTTACAAATCTCGTTGGTTTTAAAAATATATAATACGATAAGAGATGGGATTAAAAGTGGTTTCAAATAGAACACTACTTCTTGAAATTGAAAGTATTCGACAATAATCAATAAAGACGTGATTCCAAAAAATAGAATATTTAATGCCTTTATTCTGATTTCACGATTCATTATTTATCGAGTAGTAATGTTGTTATCCAATTCCGCAGTGATTACGAACTTATAAAAAGTGTAAAAAGCAAAGGTATTAAGTATTACGGATATTGGCCGATTAAATAGAAGAGTGAAATCCGAAATAATAAAACGTTCTATAAACACAATAAAGCGAAGACCTATAAATAATAAAGTACTAATTAACAGCCATGAATTTTGTCTGTTTTCATTCCTAAAATAGGTAGCTGTTGAAATTCCCGCTAGGAGAGAAATTAGGATACTTTGGAGAATCAAGGTATTGAATTCAACATCTGTTATTTCATTCGTTACGGATATCAAATAGAAGAAAATTACTAAGAAAGGAAATGAGGCAATGACAATTTGGAGGTAATTATTTTGCTTTGTAACCCTCAAAATCATAATAATTGCTACAATCCTTAGCAAAATAAAAGCTAATACTCCGAAATAAAAAAGTGGTGTATCTCTGTAATAAAAAAACACATTGCTAACCAGTAATAATGATAATAAGAGATAAAATAGAAGATTATTTTTATTGGAAACGGAAAAATAAAGAAAACCCAAAAATATTGGCGCTAATAATCGAGTGACTAGTGACAATAAGGAAACTTCAAACAACTCCGCAAATAGTTGAATTCCTGCCACTGAGAAGAAGGTAATACTTAGCAGATAATGCCAATTGATTTTCAAATTCATAAGCATCATTCATATACAAATAGTTGATTCTTATCGCATCTCTATTTAATAATTTTATATTTCTTTTGCTTTCTGTCTTGGCCGAAAACAAATTGATAAAAGATATAATTACCTAGCACCAAGAAAACAGTAGATAAGGCTTTCAGCATCCCACTATTTGAATATGAACTTCCAAGAATTACTATTAATTGAGCAACAGATAGCAATGATGCACTAGCAAATAATTGAGAATTTAATTTATTATACTTAGTGAAGTAGTTTGCCAGAGACAAACCACCAAAAAATATGAGTAGTATTGACTGAATAATAAACAAATAAAATTCGACCGAAGCCGCATCATAAATCAAAACTGCTACCAAAATACAAATACAAAAATAGGGTAAGCTGCTAATCAACAATAAGTTCGATCCTGGATACTTTATTTTTTGCATTACTGTATTAATATAAAGCAACTGTGACAAAAACAAAAAAAGAGTTCCAATTATTATTGAGAAACTTGTCTCAGAAATAAAAAATAGGTTCGCAATAAATAATAAAACGAGTGCAAACAAATAATGTTTGTTTTTAACCTTGGCTGAAACCCAATAAATAGCTATTAGAATTGGTATTACCAGTGGTTTCGTATATCTAATAAAAAAATAATCCTGATTATACTCTGCAATAATTTCGATAAATGCAACAAAAAAGTAAAAAGCTATCAGCGGATTTAGTAATCGTGATTTCTTAAACCAGACTTCCTCATTTTTCATATTATATTTATTTTCAAAAGGTATTTCGGGGCTAAATTTAACATTTATTTTGGATTATTGTATCTTACACTTAAATTTTATTGTCGCAAATTAAATGTTGAATATCTATTAGCATCTATAGCTGCTAATTATTCAAGTAAAGACAAGAATTCATTTTCGGAAAGAATCAAAACTCCAAGCTGATTCGCTTTCTCTAATTTAGCAGGTCCCATGTTTTCGCCCGCTACGACGTAGTTAGTCTTTGATGAAATAGAACTTCCCACTTTGCCACCATTATCTTCAATCAATTGTTTTAGTTCTTCTCTTGAAAAATTTGAAAAAACACCAGAAACAACAAATATTTGACCTTTTAGTTTGTCGGTAGCATTTAGATTCAACTTTTCTTTAATTTCGAATTGAATTCCATGCGCCTTTAATCTATTGATAATCTCTTGATTTTCCATGTTTTCAAAGAAACTTACAACGCTGGCCGCAATCCTTTCCCCTATTTCATCTACGAGCATCAGATCAAGTAAAGTGGCGTGCTGCAGTGAATTTATGTTCTTATAGTGTTTGGCTAATTTCTTGGCCACAGTTTCGCCAACAAACCTGATTCCTAGCGCAAACAAAACACTTTCAAATGAAATCTGCTTTGAATTCTCAATGCCACGAATTAGGTTTTCCGCTGATTTTTGCGCCATTCTTTCCAGAGGCAGAATCTGCTCAATCTTCAGTTCATATAAATCTGCGTAGTTATGAATCAAACCATTGTTATATAATAACGCAACCGTTTCACCTCCGAGTCCATCTATGTTCATTGCTTTTCGCGAAATGAAATGCTGAATTCTTCCAATTATCTGTGGTGGACAACCATAGAAATTTGGACAATAGTGATTGGCTTCATCTGTGCCGCGGATTAGCTCATGATGACATTCGGGGCAATGTGTTATGTAAACAGTAGGTTGCCTATCAGTATCTCTTTTACTTAAGTCGACTGCTATGATTTTTGGGATTATTTCTCCTCCTTTTTCAACATAAACAGAATCTCCTATCCGAATGTCTAATTTTTCGATTTGATCGGCATTGTGAAGTGATGCTCTTTTTACGATGGTTCCTGCAAGTTGAACAGGTTCGAGATTTGCCACTGGGGTAATCGCTCCTGTTCGTCCCACTTGGTATGAAATTGAAAGTAGTTTTGTGCTAACTTGTTCCGATTTAAACTTATAAGCAATGGCCCATCTAGGCGATTTTGCGGTATATCCCAATTCATCTTGGTATTGAAAAGAATTGACCTTTACCACAACACCGTCTGTTTCGTATGGCAAATGATGACGATGACTATCCCAATAATTGATATAATCGAATACTTCATCTAAATTTCTAGCTAGTTTGGCTTCTTTCGGCACCTTAAATCCCCAATTTCTCGCCATTTCTAAGCTATTAAATTGCGTGTCAAATGGCAGTTGGTTTCCGATAGTAAAATATAGAAGACATTCTAAGGGCCGTTTTGCGACTTCAGCGCTGTCCTGCAACTTTAGACTTCCAGACGCGGTATTTCTAGGATTTGAATATGGAGTTTCTCCAATTTCAACTAAGTCTTGATTCATTTTTTCAAATCCAGCGAAGGGCAATATAATCTCACCTCGAATATCAAACCTTTTAGGAAAGTAATTTCCATTTAGTTTTAATGGAATTGACTTTATGGTTTTAATATTGTTAGTAACGTCATCTCCTTGAAAGCCATCGCCTCTAGTCACCGCTCGAAGTAATTTTCCGTTTTCGTAGGTAATACTGATCGATGCACCATCATATTTTAATTCACAAGTGTAATCTAAATCAACACTACCCAATACTTTTTGAATGCGATTTTCCCATTCAATTAAGTCTTCTTTTGAATACGAATTGTCCAAAGAATACATGCGGTAATCGTGAGCTACCGTTTGAAAGTTCTTGGTTATTGTTCCACCTACTCTTTGCGTTGGGGAATTTTCATCAAAGTACTCCGGGTTTCGATCTTCTAGTTCCTGAAGTTGTTTTAATTTTTGATCAAATTCAAAATCAGAAATGGTAGGTTGATCAAGGACATAATAATTATGGTTGTGAAGATTGAGTTCCTCCCGCAGTGCTTGAATTGTTTGTTGAATATCCATGAATCAAAAATCGACAATTTTAGTTTGTAATTTGTGCACTAAAATAACTATTTTTTGTCTCTATCCATTGGAATCAAGATGTAATAATCGAATTAATTTGTTGGTACAATTTACCATCGCTTAAGAAAGCGCCTTGTTGGATTAATCCGAAGATAGAGGTGTTGCGTTCTTCGGTAAATTCTTTCTTGCCAACTTTCATTTCGATGGTTTCAGTGAACATATTATCGCTAAGCCATTGCAATCCTTCTTTGGTCAAAAAATCAGTTTCAGGCACGAGCGATTTTAGGATAATTGACTGGACATAAGTTTCAAAACATTGAAAGAGAAAAATATGATTTTTTGAAAAGTGCTCTAAGAAAGCAGCTCTTGATAAAACACCTTCCCAGATTAGATCAGAGAAAACATCGAGTTCTTGCTCAGCTACTTGGGGTTGTTCGGATTTTAGTTCGTCCCATTCCGCTTTATCTATTGATTGTGTTGCCAGAAAATTGACGAATTCTGGATGTAGTTCTTCAAATTGTTCTTTGGTAAGTCTGGTGTATTTCATTAGAATAACTTGTCAGGTGCTAATGACCTTATTTAAAGGTACAAATATATTGTATTGGAGATTAATTGAATATCTTACTTTTTAGAAAAAACCTCTTTTATCGAAACAATATTTAATGGAAATTCAACTATTACATGAAACATGCTTAAAAAAAATAAAGCGAGTATGCCCATTTTATAGCTATAAGTATACAACGCTATCGAAGTAATCCAAATAGTTAAAATCATTAGGAGTTTTTGTGTAGATAGGTTTTTATTCCACCCAATTATTGATGTTTTGGAAAACCAATTCAAATAATGATAGGTATATGCAAAGGCAATAAAGGTTTGAATTCTTATTATGAAACTTGAAGTAAAGTTGAACTCTGAAATAGGAATATCATTCAAGAGATGATTTAAGGAGGTGATAATATTTTTAAATCGGGTTTCTAAAAAAGCACTTTTAACCGATTCAGAGATTTGTCCAGGATATAAAAATGGATTGTAAAAAATAAAAAAAGGCACAATAACCAATATTATAATAGCTGCTACACCATAAAGGGATGGATTTTTAAAGGTTCCAAAAACCATAAATAGTATCGTGAATAAATACACATGAATTAACGTAGGTAAAAAAATACCAATCATCACAAACGAAAAAGGGAAAAACTTAAAAAAAAGTATACCTAATACAAATGCTGCTAATAATGATATTAGGATCTTTTTTGTCTCTTTAAAGAAAACCAAACCAACCGAGAAAAACAAACTGGAAAGAATTAAAAAACTGATCAACCATTTAGAATAAGAATATAAATAGCTTGACAAAAAAAAATCAATTTTTAAATATTTAAAAAGAGAAATAGTAGTTATTAATGCGGAAAGTCCTAATAATATAAAGATGAACTTTTTGTCTTTGACAAAATAATCTTTTTGATGAAGCCAATTGATTTCGGTTATATAATGTAATGGACCTAATACCGCATAAGAAAAAAGAAAAAGTTCAAAAGGAACTAGTATCGAAAGAACCAATGACAAAAAAATCAATACGATATTTAACAGATCAATTTTAACAAGTAAAGTCATAGTAATTTTTCTCAGATAAAAAAAAATCCCGACTTTCATCGGGATTCAATTCAATACTATTTTTAATTATGCTTTTTCAGCAATAATTTCGTAAGGCAATTCAACGATTACATCGCGGTGCAAACGAACATTAGCGGTATATTTACCTGTACGTTTAACGATTCCGCTTGTGATGAATTTTCTATCAATAGTTTGTCCAGCTTTTTCCAAAGCTTCAGCAATATCGATATTCGTGATTGAACCAAAAAGTTTTTCACCTCCTGCTTTCGCAGAAATTTTTATTTCGATAGCTTTTAAAGTTTCAGCTAGTGCTTTTGCATCGTTTACTACTTTAGCTTCTTTATGCGCTTTTTGCTTTAAGTTTTCAGCCAATACTTTTTTTGCAGAAGGCGTTGCCAAATGAGCAAATCCTTGAGGAATTAAAAAGTTACGACCGTATCCTGCTTTTACAGCAACGATATCATCTTTGAAGCCTACGTTCTGTACGTCTTTCTTTAATATAATTTCCATAATTTTGCTTCTTTATTATTTTAGTAAATCAGCCACATATGGCATTAACGCTAAATGTCTTGCTCTTTTTACAGCTACTGACACTTTTCTTTGGTACTTTAATGAAGTTCCTGTTAAACGGCGTGGTAAGATTTTACCTTGTTCGTTTACGAATTTCAATAAGAAGTCTGCATCTTTATAATCAATATATTTGATTCCAGATTTTTTGAAACGACAATATTTTTTAGTTTTGTTAGTTTCAATGTTTAAAGGAGTAAGATATCTGATATCTCCATCTTTTTTTCCTGAAGCGGATTGTTGTAGAGTTGCCATAGTTACGCTTTTGCTGCTTTTAATTTAGTTCTTCTTCTTTCTGCCCAAGAGATGGCGTGTTTGTCTAAACTTACAGTTAAGAAACGCATCACTCTTTCGTCACGTCTAAATTCAGTTTCAAATGCGATAAGCACTTCACCTGCTACTTTGAATTCGAATAAATGGTAAAACCCACTTTTCTTGTTTTGGATCTCATAGGCCATCTTTTTCAGACCCCAATCCTCTTTAGATATCATTTCTGCTCCTCTGGACGTAAGAAATTCTTCGAATTTGCTCACTGTTTCCTTTACCTGAACATCAGATAAAACGGGATTTAAAATGAAAACAGTTTCATAATGATTCATAATACTTATAGGTATAAATTTTAATAATTTTGCAAAACTAAACATTTTTTTTGAATAAACAAGAAAAATGCATTTTTTATCGTTTAAACGCAAAAAAAGCCGATAAAGATTAGGATGGTTCGAAAAAACAATTTACTTTCGTCATTCCAAATCTATAATAAATAAAATTATGAAACTAAATTGTGTTGTCGTAGATGATAGCTCCATCCAAAGGATGATCATCGCAAAGTTAGTGAATAATCATCCAAATTTACACTTAATTGGTGATTTTTCAAATGCAATCGAAGCAAAAAATTGCATGTCTGTTCATACCGTGGACTTAATATTTCTAGATATAGAGATGCCAGTCATTAGCGGTTTTGATTTTCTTGACGGTTTAAAAACAAAACCGCAAATCATTTTTATCACGTCAAAGGCCGAGTACGCAATGAAAGCGTTCGATTATGATGCAACGGATTACCTACAAAAACCGATTGCGCTTGATCGTTTTAATGCTTCTGTAAAACGTGCGATGGATTTTCACATGTTGAAAAAAGAAAACCAAGAAGAAGAAGGTGAGCACATTTTTATTAAGAGTAATCTTAAAAAATTAAAAGTGTATACTTCTAAAATCAAATGGATTGAAGCTTTTGGAGACTATGTAAAAGTGGTAACAGAAGAAGATAGTAATTTAGTGCTATCAACAATGAAGTCTTTTGAGAAGGATTTATCCAAAGATAAGTTCATTCGCGTTCATAAGTCATACATTATTAATATTGATAAAGTAGAGAGGTTTAATAGCAAGTTTGCCGAAATCGGGATTACGAAAATTCCTTTAAGCAGAAACAAGAAAGAAGATCTTGTTCGCGCTTTAGCAATAGCTTAATAAAAATCAACATTCACAGCAACTTTGATTGCTCTGAATTGTGAAACACTTTCAAAACTATCCAGAATTTTCTGGATAGTTTTTTTTATGACTAATAATGATTGCTCTTGCGGCATCTTTATTAAGATTGTTCTAATATATTCATTTCTAACCCGACTTATACTAGGTTCCTCTGGTCCAAGGACAGGTAATTTTAGATTTTGCAACAAGACTTCATTTAACCATACTGAACCTTGTTTAAGTTTTTCGTAGTCTCGATGTTTCAAAGTCAATTTAATCAATCGGTAAAAAGGCGGATAATGATATAATTGCCTTTCATGCATTTGTTCTTTATACATGCCCACATAATCATTTCGGGTGACCTGCTGAATTGTACTGTGAACTGGGTTATACGTTTGAATAATCACTTTACCTTGCTTTTCAGATCTTCCGGACCTACCTGCCACTTGAGTCAACATTTGAAAACTTCTTTCAAAGGCTCTAAAATCCGGATGATACAACATATTGTCTGCATTCATGATACCAACCAAAGTGACATTATCAAAATCTAACCCTTTTGCAAGCATTTGAGTTCCTACCAAAATATCTATTTCACGATTTTTGAAAGCATCAATAATTTTGTCGAATCCAAACTTACCGCGCGTGGTATCTTGATCCATTCGTCCAATTTTTGAATTTGGAAACAGTGTGTTCAATTCTTGTTGAATTTGCTCTGTTCCAAAACCTTTTGTTGATAAATGAACACTTGAGCAAGAATGACAGTGCGTTGGGTTTGAAATTGAATATCCACAATAATGGCATCTCAACTGATTTTTTGACTTATGAAATGTCAAACTAACATCACATTGAATACATTGAGGAACATGCCCACAAGTTACACATTCTACTATAGGGGAAAACCCTCTGCGATTTTGGAACAAGATTACTTGCTCATCTGATGACAATGATTTTGATATTTCATCAATAAGTGAATCACTAAAATGACCGGTCATCTTTTTTCTAAAATACTTATCTTTTAAGTCGACTAGTTCAATTTCTGGCATCTGAACATTTCCATATCGATCTAAAATTTCAACTAATCCGAACTTATTGGATAAAGCATTATTATATGTCTCGATACTTGGCGTAGCTGAACCTAGTAGTACTTTCGAACTATGTTTGCTCGCCAAGACAATTGCCGCATCTCTAGCGTGGTAGCGAGGCGCAGGATCTTGCTGCTTGAAAGTAGTCTCATGTTCTTCATCGATTATTATTAAACCTAGTTTGGAAAACGGTAAAAACAGTGCCGACCTTGCTCCGATTACAATTTGAGCTTTTTCAGAAAGAAGTTGAACTTGTTTCCATACTTCTACCCTTTCATTGTTAGAATACTTGGAGTGATAAACGGCCACTTTGTTGCCAAAATGCAGACGAAGTCTATCTAATAATTGAGTAGTCAAGCCTATTTCGGGCAACAAATACAATACTTGTTGTTCTTGCTTTAAATATTGTTCGATTAACTTAATGTAAATTTCAGTCTTGCCACTAGAGGTAACACCATGTAAAAGGCAGACCTCCTTTTCTTCAAATTTAAATTGAATTTCATTAAATGCTTTTTGTTGAATTATACTTAATTCTAGTTTTCCATCATTGATAGCACCTTCATAATTAATCCTATCTTGTTGAATGAGATACTCTTCAAAAATATTTTTATCAATTAAGACTTTAAGTGTACCAGATGATGAATTTGATTGTTCTAACAGCTGTTTTACCGAAATTGGTCTCTTATCCGTTGCTTGGAGTTGAAAGTACTGCAGAATAATCTCAGTTTGCTTTGCTCCTCTGAGTGAATCGAGAAGTTCACGTAGTTGTGCTTCCGACTGATACATTTGGTGTAATCGAATGTATCGAATCACCTTGGGTTTATAACTTTCGACCACTTCTTCCTGAACAGATAAAATACCTTTGTCAAGCAGTTTTTGAATTACAGGAAAAACATTCTTCTTATTTAAAATTCCAACAATGTCGGCAACTTTTAACGAAGATTGATAGCTCAATGCCTCAAATACTAAAAATTCATCATCACTCAAAAGTGATTCATTGACGAAGTCATTTTCCTTTTTCGAAATTATCGTTTCGCTTTCCAATAGCAAAGCACTTGGCATAGCGCCGCGATAAACATCCCCAATGGCACACATATAATAGGACGCAATCCATTTCCAATGTTCGATTTGAATCTCATTCACAATCGG
>CALPOS020000054.1 GCA_943325255.2 Sphingobacterium thalpophilum | reverse complement strand
CGTTGTTTACACATGGCCGGAAGTGGCTGCTGTCGGAAAAACGGAGGAGCAACTAAAAGATAGTGGCGTTGCCTACAAGGCAGGAAGTTTTCCATTCAAAGCGTTAGGACGTGCTCGAGCGGGCGGCGATTTAGATGGGTTTGTCAAAATACTAGCTGATGCCAAAACCGATGAGGTTTTAGGTGTTCATATGATTGGTCCCCGTTGTGCCGATCTCATTGCAGAAGCAGTTACCGCAATGGAATTTAGAGCTTCAGCAGAAGATATTTCAAGAATGAGTCACGCCCATCCTACTTTTGCAGAAGCCATAAAGGAAGCGGCTTTGGCAGCTACAGATAACAGAGCGTTGCATGTGTAATGGTCTTAACAAAAAAAACAATATGAAAAAAAATTTACTTCTTAGTATCTTATTTGTCGCTGCTTTATCGCAGGCGCAAACACCTTGTGTTAATGGTTTTGCAGGTGCGTATCCGTGCAACAACATCGATTTGATGGCCCAATTAGATTTCCCTCAAATTGGAGGAAATAATAACACCAGAGGAAGCGGCTGTTGGGGTTGGACTGATCCCTTGACTAATAAAGAATATGCACTTATGGGGTGCTCTACGCATACCGCATTTGTAGATATTACCAATCCAAGTGTGCCTATTTATCTAGGAAAATTGAATGCCCACAATAATTCCTCTAGTATTTGGAGAGAATTGACCGTTTACAATAACCATGCTTACATCGTTAGCGAGGCGAATGGCCATGGTTTGCAAATTTTTGATTTGACCAGATTGAGAAACGTTACCACGCCGCAGACCTTTACTGTAGATGCGCGTTACGATGGCTTTGGAAATTGTCATACAGTTTCTATCAATCAAGCAACAGGATTTTTGTATTGTGACGGAAGTGGTACTTTTAATGGCGGACCACATGTTTTAGACCTTCAAAATCCAGTAAGTCCAACTTTTTCTTTCGGTTACGCTGCCGAAGAATATACGCATGATGCTCAGATTATTATCTATAACGGACCTGATCCAGATCACCAAGGAAAAGAATTGTTTATAGGCGCCAATGAAACTAAAGTTGTGATTGTTGATGTAACCGATAAGCAAAACCCAACAACTATTTCTGCTTTTTTCTACGGAAATACAGGCTACACGCATCAAGGTTGGTTTACTTCGGATAAAAGATATTGGATTTTAGGTGATGAATTAGATGAATTGAACTTCGGTTTTAACTCAAAATCAATCATTGTTGATATGACAGATTTAGACAACCCCATATTGAAAGGAGAATATTCTGGTCCAACAGAAGCGATTGATCACAATGGCTTTGTCCGTGGAAACGAATTCTTTTTGGCGAACTATACTGCTGGATTGCGCATTTTAAATACATCCAATATCACGGCGACAAATACGATGACGGAAGTTGGTTTTTTTGATTCGTATCCAGAAGATAATTCCGCGAATTTCAATGGTGCCTGGAATAATTATCCTTATTTCCCAAGCGGAACAATCATCATTAGTGATATTGATCGTGGATTATTTATCGTGAGAAAAAATGCGATTCTTGCTAGTGAAACCTTTATAGCGAATGATTATAAAGTGTATCCTAATCCAGCTTCAAGTTATTTTGCAGTCAATTCTGAAGTTGAAGTCGAAAGTGTAGTACTTTATGACTTGTTAGGAAAGGCTATAAAAAGCTACAATAAATCGGACCGTTATGATGTGTCTGACTTAAACAAAGGATTGTATTTTGTAAAAGTAAATAATGATTTTACTAAGAAGTTAATGATCAAATAATGAGAAAACTAAGCTATCTTATTGTCTTTTTTTTGATTCTAAGTTGCGAAAAAGATACTGCAGACAACACTACCGTTGCTTTGAAACACGAGGTTGTTGTATCAAGGACCTACGGTGGTTCACTAGAGGAAAAAACGAATAGCGTTGTCAATACACCAGATGGTGGAATGTTGATCTTGGGATATACCAACAGTACTGATGGAGATATCGTTAAGACGCATGCTCAAACCGATATTTGGTTGACCAAATTAGATGCGAATGGTTTGATGTTATGGAGCAAAACGATTGGCGGTGCTGAAAACGATTATGGAACTTCAATTGCTGCAACAAGGGACGGTAATTACATCATTTCAGGATATAGTGGGAGTAACGATGGCGATGTTCCTGGGAATCTTGGATTACATGATTTTTATATTTCTAAAATTACTGGTGAAGGAAGTGTGATTTGGAGCAAAAACTACGGATTTACGAATCACGACCATGCACACAAAATAATTCAAACCAGCGACGGCGGTTATTTTGTGGCAGGTTTTGCCGATTTTTCTGGAATTGAAGGTACAGGAGAAACAGGTAATAATGGGGAAGGACATTCTATGCGATTTGCAGCACCACAACATGGCGTTGGCGAATATTTAGGTATTAAATTGGATGCGAACGGGAATTTTGTATGGTATCGCTATTTTGGAGGAACGCTAAACGATCGAATTAATGATGTTGTTGAAGCCAATGATGGTGGATTAATCTTAGTTGGTTCCTCCGAAAGTACCAATTTTGACGTGATGCATAACAAAGGAAGTTACGATTTTTGGGTGATTAAATTAGCTGCAGATGGCAAATTGCACTGGAAAGAGAATTATGGCGGCAGTGGCATCGATCAAGCAACAGGTATTTGCAAAACGGGTAACAATTCCTATTTGATAGCCGGTCGAACCAACAGTACAGATGGTGATGTTTCCAACCCTCGTGGTAGTTTCGATGCCTGGGTGATTCATATTAATGACCATGGACATTTGATTTGGAGCAAAACCTTTGGCGGCGCCGAGTTCGACGTTGCGACTACAATTAAGAAAATCGACAACGGCAATTTTGTCGTAGTCGGAAATACACGCGGAAATTTAGGAGACAATGCAAATAAAGGCGAAAACGACTTCTGGCTTTTTGAAATTGATAATAAAGCCAACTCAGAGCTACTTTGGCAGAAAACTTTTGGTGGCTCTAAGATAGATGTGGCGTCAGATTTTTATCAAACTGTAGCAAAGGAACTAATAATTGTCGGAGAATCACAAAGTAGTGACAATGATGTGACGCAAAATAAAGGAAGCAATGACCTTTGGGTATTGAAAATAAAATAAAAAAAGCCGTTCAATCGAACGGCTTTTTTTTAATACTTTACGGTTTTACTCAATTTTTGGTTGTTTTTTGAAGTGCTTTTTGTAGAGAAGCCATCCAATAAATAGTAGAAGAATGATACTCCAAAGTTGCATCAAGAAGGTAAGGATTGATTCAATTAAGTACCAACCCGAATGAAAGGCATCTTTGATTTCAATCCAAAAAGCAGGACGATAGGCATTTTTGCTTTTTTCATTTGTTACCAATTCTTGACGACAGGAATCTCTTTGGTAGATTTGAATACTTAATGTGCTGAAGTTGACTTGGTCTTCTAGCGAGAGATTTTCTATTTTCTTTGCATCGTTTTGTTCCACTTGATCTCCCAATTTGTCTTCTGCATCTATAATTGATTTGAGTTTTGTGCCTTTGGTATCAATTGCTTTCTCCAACCTTTTTTCCTTTTTTATACTCCTGTTTTGAGCCAGTTGATTGGACAAAAGCTGAATTGAGACATCGTCTGCCTTAATCACTCTAAAATCTAAGAAGTCAATTTGTCTTGAAATCACAGAAATGACAGTATCTAATTTAGCATTAGGAACGCGAATCGTTAGATTGTTTTCAACTGCGTATTTGGTAGTTTCTAAAAGACTGTCTTGACTTATTTTGGTTTCTATTCGCTCTAAAACAGTGCTTTTCAAATTTGTTTGCGTTACAAATCCACCAACGTTTGATGTTGCTTTTTCAATAGCATTAGTGGCTTTTTCTACGTTTTTGACTTTAAATTTTAGGTCTGCAGTTCGAATAAATTTCCTTTCAGGGAGCGTGTTTTGCGGACTAGCTTGGCTAGGTGACGACATTGACTTCGTTGCTGCATTTGAAGCAGATTCTTCTGCAGCGGATTCTCGTTGCTTGCACGAAAAGAAGAGGATTGCTGCGGACAAGGTAATTAAACCTAATTTGGAAATTGTTTGCATAAAATGATTGTTTAAGAATGAATAAAAAGTACACTACTAAAATTGTGGTTTTGCGCTGGACCCAATAGGTAATTTTCATTTCATAGAAATCATCATTTTATTTTGTTGAAGTATTTCGGTTGCAATAAAAAGCGTGCCAAGATTTTTTGTTTTTTTGTCGTAGTTTTGACAATTCAAACAACATCTTTTGAGAACACTCACTTCAAAATATATTGCCGATCCAAAACAATTCAAACAACAACTTCTCACCTGGTCGCAAACGCATCGAGAAGTCACTTTTTTGGATAGCAACGACCACAACGATTCTTATTCTGACTATGATTGTGTCCTCGCTGTAGATGCTTTTACGTCGCTAAAAACGGATTATTTCAATGCGTTTGAGGATTTAAAACAGTACCAGCAAACTACGCAAGATTGGTTATTCGGATATTTATCTTATGAACTAAAAAATGATGTTGAAGTCTTTTACTCCGCCAATCATGATGGACTAGAATTTCCTGACTTATTCTTTTTTCAACCTAAAAAGCTATTCTTGCTCAAAGGCAATGATCTTGAAATACAATATCTTGCGTTGTGTGAGGATGAGTTGGAAGATGATTTTTTAAACATTCAACATGTTGCTGTCAGCGCGCCAACGGCAATAGTCAATTCGATAGATATCAAACAACGAATTGAAAAAGAAAAGTATCTGGATAAAGTCAGTACTTTGCTAGAGCGGATCCATCATGGCGATATTTATGAAGTGAATTTTTGCATGGAATTTTATGCCGAAAATACAACTATTAATCCACTAGAAAAATTCCAAAAGCTCAATCAAATATCTCAACCACCATTTGCTGTTTTTTTTAAGAACAATGTACATTATTTCCTATCGGCCTCGCCTGAGCGATATGTAAAAAAAACGGGAAATCAAATTATATCGCAGCCCATCAAAGGAACGGCAAAGCGTTTTGCAGATGAAAATGAGGATAAAAGGTCAAAAACGAACTTGCAACTTGATCCAAAAGAGCGTGCAGAAAACATCATGATTACCGATTTAGTTCGAAATGACTTGTCGAGAACTGCTGAGAAAGGTTCCGTAACAGTGGCGGAATTGTGCGGTATTTATTCTTTTCGACAAGTGCATCAAATGATTTCTACAATCACCTCTACATTGCGTTCCGATTATACTGCCATCGACGTCTTACGAACAACCTTCCCGATGGGAAGCATGACAGGAGCTCCGAAAGTTTCTGCCTTAAAAATCATCGAAGACATCGAGGAATCCAAACGTGGTTTGTATAGCGGTGCGGTGGGCTATTTTTCTCCGCAAGGCGATTTTGATTTCAATGTGGTTATTCGAAGTATATTGTATAGTCAAGAGAAAAAGTATGTTTCATTTTCTGTCGGAAGCGCCATTACTTCCTTGTCAATTCCAGAAAAGGAATATGAGGAATGTATGTTGAAGGCAAAAGCGATGTTTGAGGTCTTGCAATAATTAAAATCAATTGGTTACTTTTGACTATGTTGCATCAATTTCAAAATCAACTGCAAATAAACTTTCCTTTTTTGACTGGAAAGAAGTTGCTATTGGCAATTAGCGGAGGTATTGACAGTATGGTGCTCTTACATCTTTTTCAGCAAAGTAAGTTTTCTATCGCGATAGCGCATTGTAATTTTCAACTCCGAGGAATAGAAAGTTTTGAAGATCAAAAGTTTGTGCAAACGTATGCTGAAGAAAACAAGATTCCGTTTTATTCAACAATTTTCGATACCAGTTTCTTTGCAGAAGACTATCGGATTTCTATTCAAATGGCCGCCAGAGAGTTGCGCTATAATTGGTTTTATGAATTATTAGAAAACGAAAACTACGATTATATCTTGACCGCGCATCACGCGGATGATAATTTAGAAACCTTTATTATCAATTTGTCACGAGGCACTGGGCTCGACGGATTGTCTGGAATACCCGCAATTAACGACCGTGTTATTCGTCCGTTATTGTGCTTTAGCCGACAGGAAATCGAAACGTATGCCAAGCAAAATGGCGTGTTGTGGCGTGAAGACAGCAGTAATGCTTCGACTAAGTATATGCGGAACAAAATTCGCCATGACTTGATTCCAGTTTTAAAAGACATTAATCCAGATTTTTTAAGATCATTTCAAACCACACAAGCTTATTTGCAAGAAGCACAACAAATGGTCGCCGATGCGTCCATCCTCATTTATCAGCAAGTTGCCAAAGAAGAACAAGATCAAATACATTTCAATTTAAAAAAGTTACAACAGCTTCCAAATTATCATTCCTATTTGTTCCAATGGTTAAAAAATTACGGTTTTTCGGATTGGTCAGCCATTAATGATTTGATTGAAAGTCAATCTGGAAAAGTTGTAGTTTCGTCTTCATTTCGTCTTCTCAAGGACCGAACTTCATTGATTTTGAGTTCACAAAACGAAAAAACAAACGATTGTTTTTACATAGAAAAAGATCAAAATGAAGTTAAGATTCCCTTAAATATGACCTTATGTAAAGTATCAGACATTTCAGCTTCTTCAAATTCAAGTATATTTGTCGACGAAGATAAATTATCGTTTCCGCTGCAAATTAGAAAATGGCAAGAAGGTGATTTTTTTCAACCTTTTGGAATGAATGGACAAACCAAAAAGGTGAGTAAGTTATTTAAAGACGAGAAATTGTCTTTGTTTGAAAAGGAATCGACATGGCTACTTTGTTCTAATCAGGAGATTGTTTGGGTTATTGGGATTAGAGCAGACGAACGATTTAAGATTGAAGAATCAACAAAAAACATTATAAACATTTCAGTACATCCATGAGAAAGTTATTGTTCCTACTCGCAGCTTTTTTGCTTTTTACCTCTGTGAAAGCCCAAATTTTGGATCCAGTAAAGTGGAAAAGTTCTATCGAGAAAAAGTCAAATCAAACCTACTTGTTGCATTTTGATGCCGTTATTGAAAAAGAATGGCATATGTATTCTCAGTTTACCGCCGATGGAGGCGCTTTACCAATAGAAATCGCTTTTAAGAACCAATCTGGAAATTTCAAATTGGTTGGAAAAGCCAAAGAAAGCAAGACGAAAACGACTTTTAATGATGTGTTTGGTGTCAATGAAACGTATTTTGAAAACAAAGCACATTTGACTCAAGAAGTTTTGGTGAGTAATTTAAAACTCAAATCAATTGAAGCTACTTTAAATTATCAAGCATGTAAAGAAGTTTGTATTAATTTAGAAAAGAAGTTTACGTTTGTCATTCCAGCTGAAGAAGTTGTTGCTACAGGAACTGTTTTGGATACAACAAAAGTAGATACTATTGCAGCAGTTCCAGATAATAGTGCTTCAGCAATTACTCCTAAAGTAGAAAAAAACGTTGTTAGCAAACCAAAAGAAGAACATAAAAAAGGACTATGGAAGATATTTTTCTTAGCTTTTCTTGGAGGTTTTGCCGCCTTGTTAACACCTTGCGTGTTTCCGATGATTCCGATGACTGTGAGCTTTTTTACCAAACAAAGCAAAACGCCAGCGCAAGGAAAACGAAATGCGATTATCTATGGAATTTCAATTATTGCTATTTATGTTATTTTGGGTTTACTAGTAACTGGAATTTTTGGTGCTGATGCTTTAAATGCGCTGTCAACGAACGTTTGGTTTAATATCATTTTCTTCTTGCTGTTGATTGTATTTGCTGCTTCGTTTTTAGGCGCTTTCGAAATTATGTTGCCTAATTCTTGGGCCAATAAAGTCGATCGACAAGCGGACAAAGGTGGAATCGTCGGTATTTTATTTATGGCGTTGGCGTTGGCTATCGTTTCTTTTTCGTGTACGGGACCCATCGTTGGGACATTACTCGTAGAATCAGCTTCAAAAGGTGGCATTGCTCCAATAATTGGTATGCTTGGGTTTTCGTCGGCGTTAGCTTTACCATTTATGTTGTTTGCTATGTTTCCGAGTTGGTTGCATTCTCTGCCGAAATCTGGCGGATGGTTAAACACGGTAAAAGTATTTTTAGGATTCTTGGAATTGGCTTTGGCTTTCAAATTCTTATCTAATGCAGATTTGGTTTTGCAATTGCATTTATTGGAGCGCGAAGTATTTTTAGCCATATGGATTGCCATTTTCGGAACCTTAGCATTTTATCTATTTGGAAAAATTACCATGCCACACGACAGTCCATTACCACATATTTCAGTCGGAAGGTTATTTATGGGAGTGGCTGTGTTGACTTTTACGATTTATATGATTCCAGGGCTTTGGGGAGCGCCATTACAATTAATTAACGCCTTTCCACCGCCTTTAGAATATAGCGAAAGTCCACATGGCGTTGGCAATTCATCGCCGAATTCAGCAGCGTCAGTGTTACCCAACGGCGCTAAATCTGGGCCTCACGGCATCACAGTTTTTGATGATTACGACAAAGGATTGGCTTATGCAAAATCTATTAATAAACCAATCATGCTTGATTTTACAGGGTTTGCTTGTGTGAATTGCAGGAAAATGGAGAACAATGTTTGGTCGGAAGAAAATATCAAATCGATTCTTAAAAACGAAGTTGTTGTTATTTCTTTGTTTGTTGATGATAAACGTGATTTGCCAAAGAGCGACCAGTTTGTTTCGAAAAGTACCGGTGAGTCTATTGAAACTATCGGTGATAAATGGACGGACTTTATGATTACGAAGTACAAAACTAATACGCAACCCTTATACGTATTAACTGATTTAGAAGGGAATTCATTAAATGTGGAGACACCAACGACGAGTTATGATCCCGACGTTGCCTTATATGAAAAGTGGTTGCGAACAGGAATAGCAAATTACAAATAGTACTAGAATCCCAATCGAAAGGTTGGGATTTTTGCTTTACTTCAAAATGTGTTTGCTTAAAATCTGATAGACTTCATTAATGTTATCACCACCTTTACCAAATTGCTTTGAAATTGGCGCAGCTTCGTCTTTAATCCATATTTTCAATTCTGCATCTAGATCCAATATTCCAGCGCTTTCTTTCGAGAATTTAATCACATTCGAATAAGGAATCGAGAGGTAATCTACTTTCGAACCGACCAGCTGTTTTTCTACTAAAATCAGTCGTTTGTTAGTAAAAATAAACATGTCTTTCACCATTTTAAAAGCTTTTTCGATGTTTTCGCCATCAATTAAGATTGGTTCGAATTCTTTAGCAACGTTGTCTAAATTTACTTCAGAAGCATTTCCTAAGATTGCATTAAATATTCCCATTTTTTGATTTGTTTGATTAGAAGTCGTAAAAATAATTCTATTTGGTTATTGAAAACTAAATTTTTATTATTTTTAACGTCATATAATTTATACGCCATGTTAGTAAAAGTATTTGGAAGCGCCGTTTTTGGGGTCGAAGCCACGACCATTACCATTGAAGTAAATATTGATAAAGGAATCGGTTACCACTTGGTAGGATTGCCTGATAATGCAATAAAAGAAAGCAGTTACCGTATTGCTGCCGCCCTTAAGAATAACGGATATGCCTTACCAGGCAAGAAAATAACCATCAACATGGCGCCTGCCGATTTAAGAAAAGAAGGATCTGCCTATGATTTGACATTGGCTATTGGAATTCTTGTCGCTTCAGGCCAAATTCAAGCGGAAGAAAGTGTGAATTATATCATTATGGGTGAACTTTCTCTCGATGGAAGTTTACAGCCGATTCGAGGTGCGTTATCCATCGCCATAAAAGCAAAGGAAGAGGGATTTAAAGGATTTTTTCTACCAAAGCAAAACGTCAAAGAGGCCGCAATCGTTGATTGTTTAGCGGTTTATGGCGTTGAAAATGTGCAAGAAATCATTGATTTTTTCGAGGGAAAAGGTTCGCTGGAACCAACAAAGATTGATACGCAAACCGAGTTTCATAAAGCCCTAGATTTTCCGGAGCATGATTTTAGCGATGTCAAAGGGCAGGAAAGCATCAAGCGCTGTATGGAGATAGCGGCAGCGGGTGGTCACAATATCATACTTATTGGTCCGCCCGGTTCTGGAAAAACGATGTTAGCCAAACGTTTACCGAGCATTTTACCACCGATGACCATGCGCGAATCTCTAGAAACTACCAAAATTCACAGTGTGGCGGGGAAATTGAAAGAAATTGGTTTGATGAATCAACGACCATTTCGGAGTCCACATCATACCATTTCAAATGTAGCCTTAGTCGGTGGCGGCAGTTATCCCCAACCGGGAGAAATATCGATGGCGCACAATGGCGTCTTGTTTTTAGATGAATTGCCAGAATTCAAGCGTGAAGTTTTAGAAGTCATGCGACAACCGTTAGAAGATCGCGAAGTCACTATTTCTAGAGCCAAGTTTACCGTAACTTATCCGTCTTCGTTTATGTTGGTAGCGAGCATGAATCCGAGTCCGAGTGGTTTTTTCAACGATCCAGATTCGCCCCAGACTTCTTCGCCACACGAAATGCAACGCTATTTGAGCAAGATTTCTGGTCCATTGTTGGATCGCATTGATATTCACATTGAAGTCACGCCAGTCCCATTTGAAAAGTTGTCCGATACGCGAAAATCAGAGAGCAGTGTTGCCATTCGCGAGCGGGTGACACAGGCTAGAGCAATTCAGTCGAAACGATTTGAAGCAATAGAATCAGTGAATTACAATGCGCAAATGAGTACTAAGTTGATTCGAGATTTCTGCGCTTTGGATGAAGTTTCTTTGCAATTATTAAAAACTGCCATGGAAAGATTGAATTTATCTGCACGTGCTTACGACCGAATATTAAAAGTCTCGCGAACCATAGCGGATTTAGAAAGTTCCGAAAAAGTGCAATCGAATCATATTGCGGAAGCTATTCAATATAGAAGTTTGGATCGAGAAGGTTGGTTGGGTTGATTAGGACTTAATCCATTTTTTCAAAACGATTGCTAAATCATTTTGCAAAATAGGTTTTGGCAAGTAATCATCCATTCCTACTTGAAGGCATTTTTCTTTTTCTCCCAGCATAATTCCAGCGGTGAGCGCAATTATTGGAGTTCGTTTGTTGGTTTCTAATTTGCGAATCGCTGCTGCTGCTTCATAGCCGTTTTTCTTTGGCATTTGAACATCCATCAAAATGAGATCTAGGTTATTTTTTTTGAACTTTTCGAGCGCTTCTTCACCGTCAAAGGCCTTTAATAGGGTTGCATTGGGCATCATTTTTTGAATTATGGTGGTCGCTAAAAACATGTTTATAGAGTTGTCTTCGACGATTAATATCTGTAAAGGTTGTAAGAAATTTGCAGCGTTGTGTTTTGATTTAACGTTTTCTTCTCCTCCTT